>JANNYZ010000124.1:0-4683 GCA_031410335.1 Polaromonas sp.
CGGCCTCAATGTCGGCCACGCTGGTCATGCTGGCCTTGGGGTTGGCCATGATGATCAGCGGTGCAGAGCCGAGGTAGCTGACGTGGGTGAACGCCTCAATCGGGTCATACGGCAGCTTGTCGAGCGTGAAAGGCCCCAACGCAATCGGCGTGGTGTTGGACAGCATGAAGGTGTAGCCGTCGGGCGCGCTTTGGGCTACAAACGACCCGCCAATCGTGCCGCCCGCACCGGGCTTGTTGTCCACCACCACCGGCTGGCCCAGCTTTTTGGTCAGCTGCTCGGCCAGCAACCGCGCCACCACATCGCTTGCGCCGCCGGGCGGAAACGTCACCACAATCTTGATGGCTTTGTCAGGCCAGGACGCGCGTGCCGGCAGCGCCAGTGCAGCTGCGCCTGCAGCGGCCCATTGCAAGGCAGCGCGGCGTGACAGATAAGTGCTGGGGATGTTCATGGTGGTGTCCTCTTGAGGGAAATGAGCGATCGCTCAATGTACGGCGGGCGTGCTGGCACGCCAATCGCTTACAGCTTATACCGGCCATAACCCAGTCATCACATAATCCGTTTGTCCGCACCAAAACTGTGCACCCACACCCACACCCACGCCGCAGCCCTAGAGCAACACCATGACCCGAGCAAGCGACCCGTTTGACACCTATCTCTTGAGAGTTTTCAGCATGCTGATGGCCGAGCGCAGTGTGTCGCGTGCTGCGGCCCGGCTCGACCAGTCGCAACCCGCCGTGTCAGCAGCGCTCAAGCGGCTAAGGGACATTTTGGGCGACCCGCTGCTCGTTAAAGACAAGCAGCGCATGGTGCCCACCGAGCGCGCCTTGCAGCTGGAGGCATCGGTGCGCATTGTGCTGGGCGAGATTGAAAGCCTGCTGGCCCCCGCCGCCGAGTTTGACCCCGCCACTACCAAGCTGACCTTTCGTGTCGGTACGCCCGACTACCTCGCCCCGCCGCTGATGGCCAGCCTGGTCAGTTACCTGCGCATGACAGCGCCCAAGGCCCGGTTGGTGTTGCAACCGCTGGGTAACGACTACGACTACGAGGCCGCCCTGGCCGAGGGTGAGCTGGATGTGGTGATTGGCAACTGGCCGCAACCGCCGGAGCACCTGCGCATGGCCATATTGCTGGAAGACGACGTGGTCTGTCTGGTGAGCCGTGACCACCCGCGCGCCGGCACGCAACTGACGGTGACTGATTATTTGACGGGCTCTCACATCGTGCCCCTGACCTACAGCGTCATGCAGCGCGGCGTGGTGGAGTCGCACCTTGCCGGCCTGCGCATGAGCCGCGACGCCACGGTCACGGTGCCCTACTTCAGCCTGGCCCCAAGCCTGCTGCCTGGTACAGACCTGATCTTCACCACCAGCCGCCACTTTGCCGAGCACTATGCGCGGCAACTTCCGTTGACGGTACTTAGCGCGCCAATCGACTTTCCAGCCATGCGCTTTTACCAGCTGTGGCACAGCCGCACCCAGCACTCGCAAAGCCACGCCTGGTTGCGCTCGCTGCTGTCGGCTGTGGCGCGTACAGCCGACGCGACGCAAAACTTGCGGTTACCCAAGCCCCCTCAGCCCAGGTCGAGGGCCTTGCAAAAACAATAGCGGCCCGGTGTCTGCCTGAGCATTTGCGCGTTTTTACCTCGAATAATTCTTCAACCTGCTGGCGCATGTTGCCCCGCGCCCTACCCACCACATTCACCATGAACCCAACTCCCCCAGCGTTTTCGGCCCGGCATCGGGTACCTTACAGTCCCATCGTGGGGCGCCAGCCTTTCAGCCTGCCCAACAATGCCAGGGTTGCGGTGTGGACCATCGTCAACGTCGAAAACTGGCTGCCAGAAAACGCCATGCCGCGCACCGTGCTGTCACCGCCGATGGGGCAGCCACTGCTGCCAGACGCCGCCAACTGGTGCTGGCACGAGTACGGTATGCGGGTGGGTTTCTGGCGCTTTCTGGAGGTGCTGCAAAGCCGCAGCCTGCGCGCCACCTTCGCCGTCAACGGCACTGCGTGCAAAGAGTACGCCGAGGCCTGTCAGGCGGCGCATGACGCGGGCTGGGAATTCATGGGCCATGGCTGGGAACAAAAGCCCATGCACAAGGTAGAAGACCAGGCCGCCGCCATTCGCCAGACGATGGACGCGATACGCGACTTCACCGGCAAGGCGCCGCGCGGCTGGGAAAGCCCGGGCATCACCCAGACCGATGAAACGGTAGACCAGCTGGCCGCAGCCGGGATTGAGTATGTGGCCGACTGGGTGCTGGACGACCAGCCCGTGTCCATCAAGACAAAGTCTGGCAGCATGGTGTCGGTGCCTTACAGCGTCGAGGTCAACGACGTGGTCATTTCGGCTGTGCAGCATCATGGATCAGACGAACTGCTGCGCCGCGGGCGTGACCAGTTTGACCAGCTTTATAAAGAGGGCGCAACGATTCCCCGCATCATGGCGATATCGATTCACCCCTACCTGACCGGTGTGCCGCATCGCATCAAATATCTTGAAGCTCTGTATGACCACATCCTGTCGCACAAGGACGTGCTGATGTGCACCGGTGGCGAGATTCTGGATATTTACAAGCAGCAAAACAGCTTGGCCTAGGCCCTGCGTCGTAACTTTCGGCGGGCTCAAACACCAGCGCGTGCATGTGTTATTGAATCGGGGTTTAATCCGGGCAGACCTTTACGAGCCCGACATGCTGACCCAGATAAGCGATTTCATCACTGCCGCCAACGTCGGCATCATGCTGTTTTTTTCAGTGGCGGTGGCGCCCACTATTTTCATGGTGCTGCCGCCCGAGTGGTCAGCCGCCTATGTGCGCAAATTTTTCCCCAAATACTTTCTGTTTCTGGGCATCACCAGCACCATCGCCGCAGCGTTGCACAGTTTGCCGTGGGTCCAGATCAGTCTGGCGGCATGCGCGGTGATTTTTTATTTCAGCGTTTTCTGGCTGACCCCGCGCATCAACCTGGCGCGCGACAACAAGCAGTTGAAAACCTTCAACAGGCTGCACTACACCAGCGTGGGTTTAAACCTGTTGCAGCTGGTTGTTTTTATATGGATACTGGTCAAAAGCGTGCTTGCCGCTTGAAAGCAGGCGTTTAAAACAACATCAAACCTTTAGAAATCACCATGCTGATACAACTGACCTACGCCAGCCGCATATCCAAAATACTGGCCCCCGGAGACCTGAAAGCCATTCTCGAAGCCTCGCAGCGCAACAATGCACGCGTCGGCGTGACTGGCGCCCTGTGCCTGACCAACGGCATTTTTTTGCAGCAGCTGGAAGGCGACCGCACGGCTGTGAACGCGCTGTACCACCGCATTTTGCAGGACCCGCGCCACCGCGACCCGGCGATTCTGGACTTTGCTGAAATCCCCTCGCGCAATTTCACCCAGTGGTCGATGGGTTCGCTCGCGTCACTCGAATCCAACCGCGCGATTTACCTCAAGTACTCGCGCTCTGCCAGCTTTGACCCCTACACCATGAGCCCCGCCACGCTGCGCGCTTTTTTCAGCGAGATCATGCACAACGCGACCTGGATTGGCTGAGCAGCCCTCCGCAGGCTACTGACGCATGGGCAAGCGCACGTCACCGAACGCGATACAAAATGCGGACGACCTGAGTCGTCTGGGCAACATCGTTCAGGACAAGCGCAACGGCAAGCGCTCAGGCGCTAAAAAAGGCCGGCGCAACCGCCATTATGAAAAGCAGCTGATCAGAAACGCCTTGACGACAGGCGTGCTGCAGGCCGACGAGACTCAGTAGAGATTCACCAGGCAGGCGCGGGGGTGCAAGGATGGGTTTCAGGCATCTTTTGCCCGATTTGAGGTGTCAAATCGGCCCTTAAGCCAATGGACACATGCGCGAGCAGCTATTAAAATTATAGCGTTTGATGCCGCCTATTTGCTGCCGCCCTGTCCACGCAGCCGCTCAATCAGCCCATTGAGTTCGTCCATCGAACCGAATTGGATCGCCACCTCGCCCATGTCTTCGCGCTTGCCGTGGCGTTTGACGCTCTTTTTAATGCGTACCTCGACCTCGGCCATCAGCAGGTCGGCCAGCTCTTCTTCGACACGGCGGGTGTCGCGTGATTTTTCTTTGCTGGCTTTTTGCGGCTTTAAAGAGAACTCGGCGCTGAGCTTTTTGACCAGGCTTTCAGCCTCGCGTACCGACAATTTTTTGGCGGCAATCTGGTTGGCGGCGGTGATTTGTGTGGCGCGGTCGAGCGCCAACAAAGCGCGTGCGTGGCCCATATCAATGTCGCCGGCCATCAGCATGGTCTGCACCGGGTCGGCCAGGTTCAGCAAGCGCAGCAGGTTGGACGCCGCGCTGCGCGAGCGGCCCACAGCCTGCGCGGCCAGCTCGTGCGTCAGGCCAAACTCCTTGACCAGACGGTTCAGGCCCTGGGCTTCTTCCAGCGGGTTGAGGTCTTCGCGCTGGATGTTTTCAATCAGCGACATGGCGGCAGCGGCTTCGTCGGGCACGTCGCGCACCAGCACCGGCACACTGTCCAGGCCCGCCAGTTTGGCTGCCCTGAAACGCCTTTCACCGGCGATGATTTCGTACTTGCCGTCGTTCGGCCCCTTGCTCAGGCGCCGCACCAGAATCGGCTGCATGATGCCTTGCGCCTTGATGGATTCGGCCAGCTCGTACAGCGCCCCTTCGTCCATGCGGGTGC
>JANNYZ010000125.1:0-14231 GCA_031410335.1 Polaromonas sp.
CTGATGTCCGACTTAAGCCTTCGCCTGCTGCAGGCCACCAGCCAGCTCCCTATCTCCAGTTATTTTGATGCCGCGCTCTACCAGCGAGAGCAGCAAAAGCTGTTTGCACGCGGGCCCCGCTATCTGGGCCACGAGCTGGCCGTGCCCAACATGGGCGACTTTTACGCCCTGCCCCACGAAGGCGAAGGCCGGGCGCTGGTGCGCAACGCCTCGGGTATCGAGCTGATCTCCAACGTCTGCCGGCATCGCCAATCCACCATGCTGCAAGGGCGCGGCAACACAGGCAGCAACATCGTTTGCCCGCTACACCGCTGGACCTACAACACGTCGGGCGAGCTGATAGGCGCGCCCCACTTTGAAATTGACCCTTGCCTGAACCTGAACCGCTACAAAACCACCACCTGGAACGGCTTGGTGTTTGAGGACACGGGCCGCGATGTTGCGAAGGAAATGAGCCAGTTAGGTGTGGCCAAGGACCTGGACTTTGCGGGCTACCAGCTCGACAAAGTGCACTTGCACGAATGCAACTACAACTGGAAAACTTTCATCGAGGTGTATCTGGAGGACTACCACGTGGGGCCGTTTCACCCCGGTCTGGGCGGTTTCGTCACCACGCACGATTTGCTGTGGGAGCTGCAGCCTGATTATTCGGTGCAAACCGTGGGCGTGTCAGACAAACTGGGCAAGCCCGGCACCGACACCTATAAAAAATGGCACGACGTGGTGCTGCAGTACCGCAAAGGCGTGGCGCCCAAGTACGGTGCTATCTGGCTGACGTATTACCCGCATGTGATGGTGGAGTGGTACCCGCATGTGCTGGTGGTCAGCACCCTGCACCCGCGCGGGCCCGACAAAACCCTGAATGTGGTCGAGTTTTTCTACCCTGAAGAAATCTGCGCCTTTGAGCGTGAATTCATCGAGGCGCAGCAAGACGCTTACATGGAAACCTGTGTTGAAGACGACGAAATCGCCCTGCGCATGGATGCGGGGCGCAAAGCGTTGCTGGACCGGGGTGACAACGAGTTTGGCCCCTACCAAAGCCCGATGGAAGACGGCATGCAGCATTTCCACGAGTGGTACCGCCGTGAAATGGGCGCCAGCAAGACCACGCAAATGATCTGACGCGGTTTTTGAATGCTATTTATTTAGTAGCTGCTCGCGCACGTATCCATTAGCCTAGAGCCATAAAACGTTCCTGAAAATAGCTAGAAAAACCAAAAATCAGACAAAAATACACGATGCAAGCCTTCTGGATAGTCCTGTCCGCATTCATCTTCTCCACCATGGCGGTCTGCGTCAAGTTTGCGGCGGTTTACTTCAACAACGCCGAACTGGTGTTTTATCGGGGCGTGATTGGGGTGGTCTTCATGGCCGCCTTCGCACGCGCGCGCGGCACTTCACTTTCCACAACCGTGCTGCCCATGCACATTTGGCGCAGCGTGGTGGGCGTGGTCGCACTGTCAGCCTGGTTTTATGCCATTGCCCATTTGCCCCTGGCCACCGCCATGACGCTGAACTATATGAGCAGCGTCTGGATTGCCGCGTTTTTGGTCGGCGGCACACTGATGTTTGCCAAAGCGGGCGAACGCGTCCAGTCTCAAGGGCCGCTTGTTGCAGCGATTCTGGCGAGCTTTGCGGGTGTCGTCATGCTGCTGCGCCCCACCATTGCCCAAAACCAGGCCTTTGCCGGACTGATTGGCCTGCTGTCGGGCCTGGGGGCTGCGTTTGCCTACATGCAGGTGATGGTGCTGGCCCGCATGGGCGAGCCTGAAGCGCGTACCGTGTTTTACTTTGCAGTAGGCACCACCATCGCCGGCGCGCTGGGTATGATCCTGTTCGGTTTGTCACCCTGGGACTGGCAACACTCGCTGTGGCTGCTGCCCATCGGCCTGCTGGCCAGCCTGGGCCAGTTGTGCATGACCAAGGCTTATTCGATGTCAACCAACCACGGCGGCACGCTGATGGCGGCTAATTTGCAATACTCGGGCATCATCTTTTCGGCCTTGTTTGGCTTGGCATTGTTTGGCGACACCATACCGCCGCTGGGCTGGGCCGGCATGGGGCTGATCATCTTGAGCGCCATTGCCGCCACTGTTTTGCGAGCCAAGGCTGCGCCAAACGCCCCGGCCGAAGAGCATTGATGAAACATGGACACAAATGGAGTTTTCATGACCTATGACTTGCTGATATCTGCCGAACAACTGCTGCAACTGCAGGCCAGCACATTGCCCCTGCGCATCTTTGACTGCACCTTTGAACTGACCGAGCCCCTTGCCGGGCATCAAAAGTATCTTGAGTCACACATCCCGGGTGCGGTGTTTGCAGACCTTGATAAAAACCTCAGCGACAAACAGGGCACAGGGGTTTCAGGCGGGCGTCACCCCCTGCCGAGTCGTGAAAAGTTTGCACAATGGCTGTCCAGCACCGGCCTTGCCGAGGGCATGCAGGCCGTAGTGTACGACCGCAACGGCGCCAACTACTGCGGCCGCCTGTGGTGGATGCTCAAGTGGGCGGGCCACGCCAATGTGGCCGTACTGGACGGCGGCTTGCAGGCTTGGCAGGCCGCGGGCGGCGGCGTCAACAGCGGCGAAGAACCCAGCCACTTCCAGTCAAACTTCTCTTTAGCGCCCGAATTAGCGGCACTGGTAGCGACTAAAACGGTCTCGGACAACCTTGGCAGGCCGATTCAAACCCTGATCGACGCACGCGGCGCACCCCGATTTCGCGGCGAAGTGGAGCCGCTCGACCCTGTGGCAGGCCACATCCCCGGCGCGCTCAACCGCCCGTTCAGCCAAAACATCGGGCCAGACGGCAAGTTCAAGCCTGCGGCTGTTCTGAAAGCCGAGTTTGAAGCCCTGCTGGCGGGCCGTGACCCGGCCACGGTGGTGCACCATTGCGGCAGCGGCGTTAGCGCAGTGCCCAACATTTTGGCAATGCAGATTGCAGGCCTGGGTAATGCATCAACCTTAGGGTTGTATGCCGGCAGCTGGAGCGACTGGTGCAGCGATAGCACCAGGCCGATGGCGCAGGGGTGAGTCACCAGGCAACACGCGATTTGAAATCACTATTGCTGTTTAGGGCTGAGCTTGCGCAGCGACTGCAAAATCAAGGGCGCGACGTCTGACGCGGTCTGGCTGCTGTTATCGGCGCCCACTTGACGGCCATTTCGTGCAGATTCCATGAACCCGCGGCCACCCACAATGATGACCAGCGCCGGGTTGCGCGATGCCTTGCGTACTTGGGCAATCGTGTCGGCCACCCGGGGCAACCAGTGGTCGCGGCTGAAGGCCGTGCTCAGGGTCAGGTCCAGTGCGTCGAACCAGGTGGTCGACACCATTTCCTGCAAGGCTGCGTCTGATGCTGGAAACGCGGACCGGGGTGCCCAGCCGCGCTGATGCAATGATTCAGCATCAAGCACGGCACTTAATAAATGCAACTCGCCAGGTTGTGGAACGATCAAAACAGCTGGCGCATCCACGCTGACGAGGGGCGCCTGGCCCGCAACGTTTTCGCGCATTGAAGATTGCAGTCTGGACAGACCAATGGACACATCGACTTCACTGCAATCGTCCGTGCTCCACAGGTCCCCCAGGCCGCGCGCCGCGGGCTCAAGCAACTGGGTACAAAGCTGTCGCAAGGAATGCGTTTCGGCATAAAACTGGGCAATCAGAGCTTGCGCTGATTCAGGCTCTGCAAGGATCAGCTTGTGTACCAAATCGCCCACCCGCAAGTCGACCGGTGCCAGTGCGTGCTGCGGCCTGTTGTGGCGTGCAAACAGTTGCGGTAAAGCGATGGTTTTAACTGCTTGCAACAGTGCGGGTTCAACGAAGCGACCGCCGCTGACGTTGATGTCCTGGTTGGATGCGTGCGTGTACTCATTTCGCAAGTCTTTGGCAATCTCCCCTGAACCCTGCGGCCGCCGAAACAGACTGTCGATCAAGCCGTGCGCCCCTTCTCCAGCGGCGACAGGCGCAGACTTCGCGTCTTTTTTGCGAACTGAAAACCGCATGTCCCAATCACCGAAAAATCTCAGTGGCACACGCTGGTTGCCCATGATTTGGATATCGGTGTGGCGCGAATCGCGCTGGATGGAGTCCCAGACCTTGTCCAGCTTTTCTGGGCTGCCCTCAATCCACTGAAAGAAACGTTGATCGTCGTAAACCAGCAAACCCGTTAAGCCATTGGCGTGGTTGTATTGGCGGGCGGACTCCAGCAATTGCGCCAACTGCAGCTCTGAAAACGGCTGCACCGCGCGACTGCGGTATGAAATAGTGGCAATTTGCTCAGGCAGTGTTGTGCTTGATGGATGCGTGGCAGCGATGCCAGACGGGGCCTGCTGCGTGGTGGTCGTCGCCATCCGGGTCTCCTAAGTTGTTCAACTAACAATCTTTTGAGCAGTCCCAACTTTTCCTCGCAAAGGAAATAAATTCAGGCAGTCTCTACAAACCTTTATTGAACCACAAAATAAACATCCTGACGGCGAAGGCGAGTCGAGTCAACGCAAATGCGCCAACCCGCTGATCAGTGTCACCAGCCCGATACCGGCCAGCAGCCAGGCAATTTGCGCAGCCGTCTCGCGTGGGCTGACACGCTTTTGCAGTTGCGGAATCAAATCAGCCAGCGCCACATACACAAAGCTGCTCGACGCCAGGATTAAAAAGAACGGCAGGTAATCAATCAACTGGTCGACCAAAGCGTAGCCCAGCACGCCGCCCAGCGCAGTCACAGCACCGGCCATGGACACCTTGACGATGGCAGCGCGCTGGTTGTTGCCCGACGACTGGCGCAGCACCACCAAATCGCCCATGTGATGCGGCACTTCATGTGCCAGCACGGCCAGGGATGCAACAACGCCCAGGCGCATGTCGGCCATAAAGGCTGAAGCAATCAAAATGCCGTCGCCAAAGCAATGCACGCTGTCGCCCGCCAGTACGGCCCAGCCCCCAGACTTGACGTTGTGATCATGGCCATGCGCGTGCCCATGTGAATGACCATGATCGTGCCCCACGCCATGTTCGTGTCCGTGGTGCCACAGCTCAGCCTTGTCGAGCAAAAAGAAAAACACCAGCCCGACCAGCAACGTCGCAAACAACTCTTTGGCACCCGCCTGGCTTTCAAACGCCTCGGGCAACAGGTGCATGAAGGCGGTGGCCAGCAGCGCGCCAGCCGCCAGACTGAGCATATGCTGGGTGTATTTGGCCAAAACACCGAAGCTGAGTGCCGCCGCCAGCCAGACACTGCCAATGCCCGCTAACAGTGTACCCAGAATAATCGCTATCAAAATCATAGCTTCTTGCGCATGTATTTATTGGGCCAAAAGCCAAAAGTATCGGTTAAATGAGGCAAAAAAGCGTGGATGGCATTAAAAAAGCCGCCGCACGTTGCCGTGGGCGGCTTTTTGATGTGAGGCTGGATTTTAAGCCACGCCTAGAGCTTTGATTTAAGCCACGCCGTTCGTCTTGAACCAGGCCAGGGCCCGTTTGAAGCCGTCCTCTGCCGCTTCCTTGCGGTAGCTTGGACGGTAGTCAGCGTGAAAAGCGTGTGGTGCATCGGGGTACAGCACAAACTGCGATGCCTTGGCGGCCTTGTTGCCAGCTGCCAGCGCGTTTTGCATGGTTGCGACCGTTGACACGGGAATACCGCCATCCTGGCCACCATACAGACCAAGAACCGGGCCATTCAGGCTGGCAGCCAGATCAACTGGATGCTTGGGGGTCAGCGCTGATGGCTGACCGACCAGACGACCGTACCAGGCCACACCCGCCTTGACGTTTTTGCTTTGCTCCGCGTAAAGCCAGGTGATGCGGCCACCCCAGCAAAAGCCGGTGATGCCGACCTTCTTCAAATCGCCGCCGTTTGCGCCAGCCCACTTGACGGCACCGTCAAGGTCAGCCATCACTTGTGCGTCAGGTACTTTTGACACGACTTCCGCCATCAGCTTTGCCATTTCGCCGTACTTGGTCGGGTCGCCCTGGCGCGCAAACAGTTCAGGCGCAATCGCCAGGTAGCCCGCTTTGGCAAAACGGCGGGCAGTATCGGCAATGTATTCGTGCACACCAAAAATTTCCTGAATCACCAGAATCACGGGCAGGTTTTTCTTGCCTGCGGGTGCGGCATAAAAAGCGGGCACCTTGAAGCCGTTGACTTCAAACGTGGTTTCGCCGGTTTTCAGACCCTCAGATGAGGTTTTGATCGCCGTCTGCGCCATGATAGGCATGGCCGTGGCAGCGTAGCCCACACCTAAAGCGGCTTTTAAAGCGGTGCGGCGACTCGCACCAGCATCGGTACTCTGGCCTGGCAACAAGGCATCAAATTCAGTTTTCTGGTCTTGGTTCAGCATCTGGAGTTCCTCGGGGTTCGATTAAAAAAGTCAGCCTCCAAAAAAGGTTGGCTCGGCGATGGACTCAACACTTCCAAATAAGTTCTGGTCCCCAGCAATTAAACAATCTTGATGCTGAGCTCGGGCAGGCCATCAATGTGGCATTCAATCACGTCGCCCCTGACGACCGGTCCGACATTCTCGGGCGTGCCTGAGTAAATAATGTCACCGGGGAACAGCTCAAACGCTTCGGAGAGTTTCGATATTTGTTCAGCCACCGACCAGATCATGTAGTTCAAAGTGGCTTGCTGCTTGACCTGGCCGTTGACCTTTAGCCAGATAGCGCCTTTCGTGTAATGACCGGTTTGCGCTGCCTTGTGAATCGGACCAATCGGCGCGGACTGATCAAAACTTTTGCCGATTTCCCACGGTTTTTTCTGGTCACCCATACCGCGCTGCAAATCGCGCCGCGTCATGTCAAGGCCGAGCGCGTAGCCATAGACCAGGTCAAGCGCCTTGTCGATGGGAATGTTACGCCCGCCTTTGTTCAGGGCGGCCACCAGTTCTACCTCATAGTGGTAGTTTTTAGTCAGGCTGGGGTAGGCATGATCCACCACTTTGCCGGGCGGCACCAGCTGAATGGCATCGGTTGGTTTTTGAAAGAAAAAAGGCGGCTCCCGCGTCGGATCCGACCCCATTTCAATGGCGTGCGCAGCGTAGTTGCGGCCAATGCAGTAGATGCGGCGCACCGGAAACATCTCGGCAATGCCTGCGATGGGCACATAGGTGTTGGCGACGCTGAAGGGTGTGGCCGGTGCATTGGCTGCGTTACCGGGTGCGGCGCAGCCGATCACCGCACCTGCGGTCATCAAGGCTCCCGACTGCAATAGTCCGCGTTTGCTCAGGCTGACGGATTTGGCGGATTTGGCGGATTTGGTCGGGCTGTCTGATGGGTTCATGCTTGTCTCCTGTTGTGGTTCAAATAAGCTACGCATGCACATTAATGCGCTTTTTTCCACGCATCTGGGTACGCTTTCTAGTGCGCTTTTTCCCAATTCTCTCCCAAACCAATCTCAGCCAGCAGGGGGACTTTCAATTCAGCCACAGCCGCCATGAGGCGCGGTATCTCCAGCCGCACCCACTCCACCTCATCCTCTGGAACTTCAAACACCAGCTCGTCGTGTACCTGCATGATCATTTTGGTTTTGCGATTTTCAGCATCCAGCACCTCCAGCACTTTGTTCATGCTGAGTTTGATGAGGTCAGCGGCTGTGCCTTGCATAGGAGCGTTAATGGCAGCACGTTCTGCGCCTTTTTGGCGTGGGCCGTTGGGGGAGTTGATCTCGGGCAAATACAGACGCCGGCCAAAAACGGTTTCAACGTAGCCTTTGCTTTTCGCTGACAGGCGGGTCTCGTCCATGTAGTTTTTAACGCCGGGGTAGCGCTGAAAGTACTTGTCGATGTAAGCGGCGGCGGCCTTGGTTTCAATGCCCAAATTTTTAGCCAGGCCAAAGCTGCTCATGCCATAAATCAGCCCGAAATTGATCACCTTGGCATAGCGGCGCTGCTCGCTGCTGACCTCATCGACCGCCACACCAAACACCTCGGCGGCCGTGGCACGGTGCACGTCAATACCGTCGGTAAAGGCTTTGAGCAGTGCGGCGTCTTCGCTGATGTGCGCCATGATGCGCAGCTCGATTTGTGAATAATCGGCGCTGGCAATCACGCTGCCGGCGGGGGCGACGAAGGCCTCGCGCACGCGGCGGCCTTCAGCGGTTTTGACAGGAATATTTTGCAGGTTGGGGTCGTTGCTGCTCAGGCGGCCTGTGACAGCCACGGCTTGCGCGTAGTGGGTGTGCACGCGGCCTGTGCGCGGCAAGGCGAGTTGTGCCAGTTTGTCGGTGTAGGTGCCTTTGAGTTTGGACAGGCTGCGGTGCTCCAGCAACTTGGCAGGCAGCGGGTAGTCTTCGGCCAGTTTTTCCAACACTTCTTCGTCGGTGCTGCGTGCACCGCTGGGCGTTTTTTTAACCACCGGCATACCCAGCTTGTCAAAGAAAATCTCACCCAACTGCTTGGGGCTGCCCAGATTGAATGGCTGACCTGCAATCTCGTAGGCTTCAGTTTCAAGTTGCACCAGGCGCAGCCCCAACTCTCCGCTTTGCTTGGCCAGCATGGGGCCGTCAATCAGCACGCCGTTGCGCTCGATTCGGTACAACGATTCGCTACTTTTCATCTCAAGTTCGTAAATAAAACGCAGCGTGTCAATTGCTTGCAATTGCGGCCACAGCACCCCATGAACGCCCAGGGTTTGGTCCGCGTCTTCGCACGAATATTCAGCCGCTTTGGCAATGTCCACCTGGTTGAACTTGATCTGATGCGCGCCTTTGCCGCACAGGTCTTCAAAAGTAATGCCGCTGCGACCCAGATGCCGCTCGGCCAGGCTGCTGAGGCCGTGCGGCTTGTGCACCTCCAGCACATAGCTTTGCAGCATGGTGTCGTGCGCGTAGCCTTGCACTTCAATGCCGTGATTGGCAAACACATGGCGGTCATATTTAACGTGCTGGCCGAGTTTGAGTTTGGCCGGATCTTCAAGCCATGGCTTGAGCTTGGTCAGAACCTCATCGCGCGGCAGTTGGGCAGGCGCATCGGGGTAGTCGTGGGTTAACGGGATGTAAGCTGCTTCGCCTGGTTTGATGCTGAAACTGATGCCTACAATCTCAGCGCGCATCTCGTCGATGGACGTGGTTTCGGTGTCGAGTGCGACCAGATCAGCCGCTTGCAACCTGGCCAGCCAGCTGTCAAACGCTTGCCAGGTAAAGAGGGTGTCACAGACCAGTGTGCTGGGCTGCTTGGGTACGGCAACCGTAGCTTCAGGTTCATCGAACAGGCCGGGTTCAGATTTGACTGGCGGCTTTTCAGCCGCAACAGCGGGAGTGGCGCTTTCAAGCGACCTGACCAGCCCCTTGAAGCCATACTTCTCATAAAAAACGACCAGAGCCTGTTGTTTTTGATCGCCAATCGCTATTGAATTAAGAGCAGGCAAGCCATGCAGGTAATCGTCCAGATCACAGTCTTTCTTAATCGTAACGAGCGCTTTGGCTTGCGGCAACCAATCAAGCGAGGCACGCAGGTTGTCACCGACCACGCCCTTGATATCTGCCGCATGCGCCACCAGGTTGTCGAGCGATCCGTATTCGAGCAGCCATTTGACGGCCGTTTTGGGCCCACATTTGGGCACGCCGGGCACGTTGTCAACGGTGTCGCCCACCAGCGCCTGATAGTCCACCATCAGGCGTGGCGGCACGCCGAACTCGGCCTCCACACCCTTCAGGTCGCGGCGCTTGTCGTTCATGGTGTCAATCACGGTGATGTGTTCGTCCACCAGCTGGCTCAGGTCTTTGTCGCCGCTGGAGATGATGACTTCAATGCCCTGGCTTGATGCCATGCAGGCCAGCGTACCAATCACGTCGTCAGCCTCCACACCCGGCACCGTCAGCACGGGCCAGCCCATCAGCGCCACCACTTCATGCACCGGCTCAATCTGGCTGCGCAAATCAGGCGGCATGGGCGAACGGGTGGCTTTGTAGGCCGGGTACAGGTCATCCCGGAAGGTCTTGCCTTTGGCGTCAAACACGCAGGCAGCGTAGTCAGCGCGGTGGTCTTTACGCAGCTTTTGCAGCATGTTGACCATGCCGCGTATCGCCCCGGTGGCCGGGCTGCTGGGGTCCGCCGGGTTGGCGCGCAGGTCCGGCATGGCATGAAAGGCGCGGTAGAGGTAGCTGGAACCATCGACCAGCAGCAGGGTTTTTTTCTCAGATGTCATGAACGGAATTGTCCGGTAAATTCCCTGAAGCTTGTGGGCCGGGTCAGCTGACACATTTTTAGCTGGCGCGCGGCCTGCCCACGCCTACAATGGCCGGATGAGAAATGCATTTTCAAACTTGCACCACGCCGCCACAGCCCTGACGCTGATTGCGCTTTGCACTGCGGCCAGCGCACAAACCGCGGCCACTGCGGCAGAGGCGCTCAAAGCGGCGACAAGCGAGCGCCCGCAAAAAGCCACCGAACGCATCCGTACGGAAGACGCCGGCTCGCGCATAGATGAGGTACGTGTGGGCGGCGAAACGCAGAGCATCACCGTCCAGCCCAAAACTGGCAGCAATGTGCCCGCCTACGAAGTCAGGCCTACAGACAGCACCAAAGGCAGTGCACCAGGCTCTTCATCGGGCGGCGCCACGGGATCGCGCGTCTGGAATGTGATGAAGTTCTGATTTTTTCAAAGCGACCTTTCAGGCATGGCCGTTTACACCGAAGTCTCGTTCGACGAGGCTGAGCAACTCTTTGACGAACTCAAGCTGGGCCGACTCCAGTCTTTGAAGGCCTGCGCGGGCGGCATTGAAAACACCAACTATTTTGCAGACACCGACGACGGTCAGTATGTTCTGACGCTGTTTGAGCGCCTGACATTTGAGCAACTGCCGTTTTATCTGCACCTGATGAAGCACCTGGCCGGCTGCGGCATCCCCGTGCCAGACCCTGCGGTTGACGCCAACGGCAACATCGTGCACAAAGTCAAAGGCAAGCCCGCTGCCGTGGTCAACAAGCTACGCGGCAGCAGCCACTTGCAGCCTGCGCAGGCCCACTGCACCCAGGTGGGCGGCATGTTGGCTCGCATGCATCTGGCAAGCCAGAGTTTTGAGCTGCAGCAACCCAACCTGCGCGCCCTGCCCTGGTGGAACGACACCCTCAGCGCTGTGTTGCCGCATGTCACAAACGACCAGCGCAGCCTGCTGCTGGCCGAACTCGCGTATCAAAACCATGTCCAGGCCAGTTCTGCCTTCAAAGCCTTGCCCGTGGGCATCATTCATGCTGACCTGTTTCGCGACAATGTGATGTTTGAGGGCGATGAGCTGACAGGGTTTTTCGACTTTTACTTTGCCGGCTGCGACACGTTTTTGTTTGACATCAGCGTTTGCCTGAACGACTGGTGCATTGATCTGGCGACAGGCCAGCACGATGCAGCGCGCGCCGACGCGTTCTTGGCGGCCTACGAGGCGGTACGCCCCCTGACTGCACAGGAACGCCGTCTGTTGCCGGCCATGGCCCGCGCGGGGGCGCTACGCTTCTGGATCTCGCGCTTGTGGGACTTTTATCTGCCGCGTGAGGCATCGCTGCTCAAGGCCCATGACCCGAACCACTTTGAGCGGGTATTGCGCCAGCGGACCATGTTCCCATTGGTGCATCCAGACCATTTTTCCTGACGTATAACCCATCAGTCACCATGAAACTCAACATCGTCCCCGCTCGCACTGGCCTCGTCTGGGTCAAACTGGGTTTTAAAACCTTTTTGCAGCAGCCATTGGCCATGTCGGGTCTGTTTTTCATGTTCATGGCGATGCTGTCTGTTGCATCTTTGCTGCCGTTTATTGGCTCGGCACTGGCGCTGGCGCTGTTGCCCGCCGCCACGCTGGGCCTGATGGCCGCGACGCAGGAGGCCACCAAAGGCAAATTCCCCATGCCCTCGATTCTGATCAGTGCTTTTCGTGCGGGGCAGCAACGCCTGAAAGCCATGGTGACGCTGGGTGCCATGTACGCGATTGGTTTTCTGGCCATCATGGCAGTGTCCAGCCTGATAGACGGCGGCCAGTTCGCCAAGCTGTACCTAGTGGGCGGCAAAATCACTGAAGAGTTGGTGATGCAAAGCGGTTTTCAGGCAGCCATGTGGGTCACACTGGCGCTGTATTTGCCTTTGTCACTGATGTTCTGGCACGCGCCTGCGCTGGTGCACTGGCATGGTGTGGCACCTGTCAAAAGCGTGTTTTTCAGTTTCATGGCCTGCTACAAAAATTTCGGCGCCTTCACGGTTTACGGGCTGGTGTGGGCCGGCGCGTTTATGCTCGCCCTGTCGGTGGTGGGCGTGCTGGCAGCCCTGCTTGGCAACCCCGGCTTTGCCGGATTGGCCATGTTTCCGATCGCCCTGATCTTTTTTGCGATGTTTTTTACCTCGATCTATTTCACCTTTCGAGACAGCTTTGAAGCCACTCTAGGAGACGCTCCATGACACAGCACACACTGCAAGGCCGCACTGAAAAAGAAGTCACCTGGTACCAAAGACGCGATGTGCTGTCGGCTGCGGCGGCCTGGGTGGCGATGGGCGGCTTGCCTGCGGCCACGGCCCAGCAGCGCAGCAACGTGGTGCAACTGACGGGCGACGCGCTACTCAATGGCAACCGATTGCAGCCGGGGCAAGTGATCCAGACGGGTGACCAGCTGCAAACCGGGCCTGGGTCCAGCCTGATCTTTGCTATGGGCAATGCATCATTTCTGGTTCGACAAAATTCGCAGATCACCGTCGAGCGCGGTACCACGCTGAATGCCGTCAGCCTGCTGCGCATGGTGACCGGTGCCGTGGCCAGCGTGTGGAACAAGGGCGGCAGCCGAGCCATCATCACGCCAACCATCACGGCAGGCATTCGCGGCACGGGCGTCTATGCTGAGATCCAGCCCAACCGCGACGGCCGCACCTACTTTTGCAACTGTTATGGCACCGTTGACTTGAACGCTGGCGGCAGCAAAAAGGTCTCTGAATCCCAATACCACCAGTCTTTCTGGGCTGAAGCACTGCCCGACCAAAACGGCAGCCGCCTGAGCCCCACCGGCTACCTGAACCACACCGACGAAGAACAGGAATTTTTGGCCAGCCTGATCAACCAGCGTACCTACTGGCAGATTGCCGGGCGTAAGGGCAATGCCGACGGCAGCGGGACAATGGGGTACTAAACCACCGTCAGTTTGGCCACACTCAGTGCCAGCCACTTGACCCCATGCCGGGTGAAATTGATTTGCGCACGCGCATCATCTCCCGCACCTTCAAGCATCTGCACGCGACCTTCGCCAAACTTGGCGTGAAACACGTTGATGCCAACTTTGATGCCATGGGCAGGCGCCTCACGTTGCGGTGGCACGGCGGGGTTGGCAAACCGTTCAGAATTGCCGTAGTTAGCCCCTTTTTGGGAAGAAAAAACGCTGCTGGCCCAATCTTTACGTGCACCACCAGCTCCTGAATCTGTAGCATCTCCCCACGGGTTTCTGCCACTGCTCAAGCCAGATGCAAAGCCCTGGTTCTTGGGTGTGATCCATTTCAGGGCCGCCTCAGGCAGCTCGTCAAAAAACCGGCTTTTCAGGTTGTACCGCGTCTGGCCATGCAGCATGCGGGTTTGCGAATGGCTCAGGTACAGGCGCTTGCGCGCACGCGTGATGGCAACATACATCAGGCGGCGCTCTTCTTCAATGCCGCCCATCTCCGTCAATGAGTTTTCATGCGGAAAAATACCGTCTTCAAGACCGGTGATGAACACACAGTCAAACTCCAAACCTTTGGACGAATGCACCGTCATCAGCTGCACAGCGTCTTGCCCGGCCTTGGCCTGATTGTCACCGGATTCAAGGGCCGCATGGGTCAAAAAGGCGACGAGGGGGCTGAGCGTTTCGCCGGTTTCAAAGTCGGGGGCCAAAAACTCGGGCGACGGATTGTCAAGCGCGCCCACCGTCAGGCCCTGACTGGCGGGGCTTTGGGTCAGCGCCAAATTGGTTGAAGCACCTAGTTCATCGACCGGCAGCGCCACCGCATCACGGCCAAAACCCTCTTGACCGACAAACGACTCCGCCGCATTGACCAGTTCAGCCAGATTCTCCAGCCGGTCCTGGCCTTCGCGGTCTAGTTTGTAATGCTCTTCCAGGCCGCTGTGCTGCAAGACCAGCTCAATAATTTCGCGCAACGTGCTGCCATCAGTCTGCTCGCGCATCACATCAATCTTGGCGACAAACGCGCCGATGTTTGTGCCCGCTTTACCCGCCACAGCACTCACTGCATCGTGCAGAGAACAACCCGAGGTTTTGGCAATGTCCTGCA
>JANNYZ010000126.1:0-9066 GCA_031410335.1 Polaromonas sp.
CCCAGCAGTTGCTCGACCAGGTGGCTGGCCCTTTCCTGGCCGCGCGCAATGCCTTGCAGTTGCTCGTGCCATACCGCAGGGTCCGCGTTGGCCAGCGCATAGTCAGCCTGTGCGCGTATGCCTGCCAGTGGCGTGCGCAGCTCGTGCGCCACATTGCCTGCAAATTCACGCTGCGCGGTGATGCTGTCGCTCAGGCGCTTCATCATGGCGTTGACGGCCGTGCCCAGGCGCTGTACATCGCGGGTGCTGGCGTCGGTCGTCACGCTCAACGGCATGGGACTCAGGTCGCGCACGCCGCGTTGGTCTACTGCGCGCTGTAGCTCATTGAGGGGCAGCAGGTCACGCTGAATGACGCGGCGCAGCCACCACACCAGCAGCACCAGCAACACAATCTGCGGCACCACCGCATAGGTCAGCATGCGCTGGAGGAGCCGGTTTCTGGCGGCAGACGTTTGCGCCACCACCACCGTGAACTCGGTCGGCTCGTAGCGGCGCAAACTGACGCTGCGCAGCGCCCGGTTTTGAAAAACAATATCGGCAAAGCTGAACGCTGTTTCCTGGGGCAGCGGTGGTGCGCGCAGCCCAGCGTGGCCTGCCAGCAGTGCGCCATTGGGCAGCAGTACCGCGAAGTACATCGACTCGCTCTGGTCAAACAGCAGCGCGCTCATTTCTGGTGGCGACAAGTTGAGCACTGGACCTGTGCTGTCCATGCGCACATTAGCCGCCACCGCATAGGCATCGTCCAGCAGCGATCTGTCAAAGGCCTGTCCGGCAAAGTAGTTGGCCACGCTCAATGCCACCGCTGTGCCCAGCGCCCACAGCAGAACAAGCGGTAGCACGACGTGCTTGATGACTCTGCTGCGTAAAGAGGGTTTAAAAATCATGACGCACATTCTTCCAACACATACCCAATGCCGCGCAGGGTGCGAATGCCCACACCACTGCCCAGCAGCTTTTTGCGCAGGCGCGAGATGAACGCCTCCAGCGCGTTGTCACCCAGCGCTTCGTCTGTTTCGCTCAGCTTGTCAGACAGCACGCGTTTACTGACGACCCGGCCGGGCGGTGTCATCAGTTCCCACAGCACTTCAAACTCACGTGCGGGCAAATCCCATGGCTGACTGTCCAGAAAAAACCGGCGGGCTTTTCTGTCCAGCAGCAGCAGCCCCAGCGTGACCCTGTCGTCGGTCCCCTGCGCGCGGCGCACCAGTGCCCGCAGCCGGGCTTCGACCTCGGCCAGGTCAAACGGCTTGCCCATGTAGTCGTCGGCCCCGGCGTCCAGCCCGGCAATGCGTTCTTCCAGCCGGCCTCGCGCGGTCAGCACCAGCACGGGGGTGCGGTCGCCACGGGCGCGCGCTTCGCGTATCAGGACAAGGCCATTGCCTTGTGCAGCTCGCTCTGGTTGGGCGTGCGTGATGGGCAGATTCAGGTCCAGCAGGACCGAGTCGTAGGTCTGCACACGCCACCAGTGGCGGGCGTCCTCAATGCTGGCGGCAATGTCCACACGGTGCCCCGCATCACTCAGGCTACGCAGCATCACATCACGCAAAACAGCATCGTCTTCAACCAGCAGGATTTTCATGTGAGTAGAACTACGGATGAGTCAGGTCAGGTGCGGGTCAGTCACAGCAAGTTACAACCGCTGGATGAGCATACGACAATTCTTATCTGTAACGGGCTTGGTCGCCAGTTGCTGGCTGCCCGCTGCTGCACAAAGCGTGCCGCTGGTGACCAGCAGCATCTCGCTGACCCAAGCCCTGCAGGCGGCGCAAAACAACCTGGACGTGTCGCTGGCGCGGCGCGCACTGGCTAGCGCGCAGGGTGACATCACGGCCGCTGACCGTGCGCCCACGCCCATTTTGTCTACCAAGGCATCGTCCATCAATTTGCAAAACGGCATTGGCGGTGGCAATTTGATTCGTGACAAACGCATCGACAAAGCCATTGGCCTGGACTGGACGTATGAGCGCGGCAACAAGCGCGAGCTGCGCACCCAGGCCGCCCAGCGCCTGGCCAGCGCCGCACAAGAAGACATTGACGACATCAAGGTGCAACAGCAAATTACCACTGCGGCGGCTTACTTTGACCTGTTGGCAGCGCAGGAACGCATTGAGCAGGTTGGCCAGATTGCCCGCAGCGCCGCGCAGCTGGCCGCTACCGCTGCCCGCCGCGTGCAGGCGGGCGACCTGGCCGCGCAAGATGCAGCGCGTACTGAAATTGAAGCCCAGCGCGCCAGCACCGACCTGGCCAGTGCCCAGTTTGATCGCCAGCGCGCCGCGCTGTTGCTGGCCCAGTTAACGGGCTTTACCGGCGTGGGCATGTTGCAGGCCCAGGCTGACTGGCCAGCGCGCCAGGCTCTGGAGGCTGTGCCGCAGGAAACCATTTACCCATCAGTCGAAGCACGGGCCGACGTACGGGCAGCGGTGCAGCGCCTGGAAGCTGCACGAGCCGTACTTGATGTTGCATCAGCTCAAAAAACACGCGACATCACCCTCGGCACATCCTTTGACCATTTCCCCGGCACATCGACGCGCCAGCTGGAGTTTCGGGCACAAATGCCACTCAACGGTTTTTTGGGTGGGTATAACTTTCAGGGTGAAATAGCACGCGCCCAAGCGCAGGTAAATCTGGCCGAAGACGCGCTGGAGAAAACCCGCCGCCTCGCCACTGCTGACTTTCAGCGTTTGCAGCAAGACCGTCTAGGCTCGGCTGCCCGGGCCCTGAGCTACGAGGCCACCATCTTGCCGCGCGCCCGCAAAGTGGCCGAAATGGCAGAGCTGGCCTACAGCAAAGGCGCGATGTCATTGACCGAATTGATTGACGCACGTCGCACGCTGCGCAGCATTTTGATTGAGGCGCTCAACGCGCGCACCGACCACGCCAAGGCGGCGCAGGCTTGGCAACTTCGCCAGCCTTGAGATTCGACACAACACTTTTGAATAAAAACACCGTGAACCACTCCACCTTTCTTTCTGCACTTAGCCTCGCGCTGCTGGCCTCCATCAGCGCCTGCACTGAAGCCCCTGCGCCTGCGCCCGAGGCACCGGCTCCCATCTTGCAGGGCAGCCAGTTGCGCTTTGCGCCCGGCCACCCGCAACTCGCGCTGCTGGGCATGGCAACAGCCGCACCGGGCAAAGCGATCACGGTTGAGCTGCCTGCCAAGCTGGTCTGGAACGAAGAGCGCACCCAGCGCATATACCCCGCATTTGCCGGCCGCGTGATGGCCATCAAAGCCGACGTCGGCCAGTCAGTCAAAAGCGGTGCACTGCTGGCGCAACTAGCCTCGCCAGACTTTGGCATGGCACAGGCAGACACCGCCAAGGCCGGGGCCGAAGCGCAATTAAGCCAAAAGTCACTGCAACGCCAGCGTGAGCTGTTTGAGGCCGGCATCATTGCCCGCAAGGATTTGGACCAAGCCGAGTTTGACGCGGCCCGTACTCAGGCCGAAATTCAGCGCACACAGGCCCGCACCAGGTTGTATGGTGGCGGCGGCAGTATCAACCAGCAGCTGGCGCTGATTTCCAGCATCAACGGCACCGTGGTCGAGCGCAATTTAAATCCTGGCCAGGAAGTACGACCCGACCAGTCTGGCCCCGGCGTGCCCGCGCTGTTTGTGGTGACAGACCCGACATCGCTGTGGGTGCAGATTGATGCGCGTGAGAGCGAAATTGGCACGCTCAAAGTCGGTTCGGCTTTTGAGCTGGTGATTCCCAGCCTGGGCGGACAAAAGTTTGAAGGCCGCGTTACTGCCGCCGCAGATTTTATTGACCCTGCCACCCGCACCATCAAAGTACGCGGCGTGGTGGCTAACCCGAACCGGTTGCTGAAAGCCGAAATGCTGGCCACAGCCCGAATTGAACGACAGTTGGGCAACGGTGTGGTGATTCCGTCGCAGGCGGTGTCGCTGCTGGGGAGCAAGCACACGGTGATGGTTCAAACGTCACCAGGCGTTTTTGAGTCGCGCGATATCACCATGAGCTACCAGGGCCCGAAAGAGACGGTGGTGTCCAGCGGGCTGGAGGCAGGCGAGCAGGTGGTGAGTGAAAACATGCTGTTGTTGGTGCGCGAGTTCCGGATTGCGCAGAGCGACGCCAAACCAGCTGCAAAAACGTCAGAAAAGGCTGAAAAACCAGAAAAACAGACATCTAAAGAGCCTGTAGCCCCATCAAATCGTGTGCAAGCAGCTCCTGATACTGTAGCGGCCCCAGCAGCTTCCGCCAGTCAGGCCAAGCCATGAAAAAGCTGATTGCCTACGCGTTGCACCAGCCGGTGTTCATTATTCTGGGCACGCTGCTGTTTGTGATGGCGGGCGTGATTGCGTTCAAAAACCTGTCAGTCGAGGCTTTCCCCGATGTGACCGACACACAAGTCACTGTGATTGCGCTGTACCCCGGCCGTGCGGCAGAAGAAGTCGAAAAACAGGTCACGCTGCCCATTGAGGTGGCGCTGTCGGGCTTGCCCAATTCGATTCGCGTGTTCTCGCACACCCAGTTTGGTTTGTCCTTTACTGTCGTCACTTATGACGACAAGGCCGACGTGTTGCAGGTGCGCGCGCAGGTCAGCGAGCGGCTTCGCGGCGTGGACTTGCCAGCCGGTGTCGAGGCCAACATAGCGCCCAACGCCACGCCGGTGGGTGAAGTGATGCGTTACCGCGTCAAAGGCGACGGCAAGACCACCACCGAGCTGCGCACGCTGGAAGACTGGGTGATTGAACGTGCGCTGCGCCAGGTACCCGGCGTGGCCGACGTGGTGGCGATGGGCGGCTTTATCAAGCAGTACGAGGTGCAGCCCGATCTGGACAAACTGCGCGCCTACAAACTCACCTTTCAAAATCTGCTGGACGCGCTGGGGCGTGGCAATTCGAATGCTGGCGGCAGCTACGTGGCCCAGGGCGCGCAGCAATACGCCATTCGCGGCATTGGCCTGCTGCGCTCGCCAGACGATATTGGCCGCATTGTGGTGGCCAGCAAAAATGGCACGCCGATTTTGATCCGCGACATTGCCACCGTCAGCATTGGTGCGCTGGCACGCTTGGGCACGGTCGGACAAGATCTGGACGACGATGTGGTGACGGGCATTGTCATCATGCGCAAAGGCGAAAACCCGAGCGTCGTGCTCAAGGGGGTGAAAGAAAAAATTGCCGAACTGAACGAGCGCGTGCTGCCCAAGGGTGTGCAAATCGTGCCCTACTACGACCGCACCTGGCTGATGGGCAAAACGCTGACGACGGTGTTTAAAAACCTGCTGGAAGGCGCGCTGCTGGTGGCGCTCGTTTTGTACCTGTTTCTGTCGAACGTACGGGCCAGCATGGCGGTGGTGGTCATCATTCCGCTGGCGCTGCTGTCCACCTTTTTGGGTCTGAAAATCATGGGCGTGCCCGCCAACCTGCTCAGCTTGGGGGCGATGGATTTCGGCATCATCGTCGATGGCGCGGTGATCGTGATTGAAAACATCTTGCACCGGCTGGCCGAGCGCAAAGAGAACATGACCGACGACGAGCGAAAGCACGTCATCATCAATGCCGCCAATGAAGTCGGCCGGCCAACCCTCTTTTCGATGCTGATCATCATTGCCGCGCACATCCCGATTTTTGCCTTGCAGCGCCATGAAGGTCGCATTTTTCAGCCGATGGCGCTGAGCGTGACCACCGCGTTGATAGGCTCACTGATTTTTTCATTGACGCTGGTGCCGCTGCTGGCTTACTGTATACTGCGCAAAAAATTGCCGCATGGCGACAACCGCGTGGTGGCCACCAGCAAGCGGGTGTATGAGCCGATTTTGAACTGGGCACTGACCAAACGCCGCACCGTGGTGGCGATTGCGCTGGGTATTTTCGCTCTCAGCATGGGTGTGGCCAGCCGCCTGGGGTCAGAGTTTCTGCCGGAGCTGAATGAGGGCACGATCTGGGTTAACTTGCGGCTGCCGTCCAGTGTGTCTACCGAAGAGGCGGCGCGAATTTTGCGCAATGTCCGACTGGCACTGTTAAAAGTGCCCGAGGTCAGAACAGCTGTGTCCAAAGCAGGCCAACCCGAGGACGGCACAGACCCCAAAACCATCAGCATGGCCGAGGTTTTTGTGGATATCAAACCCGAAGAAGAATGGCGCAAAGGGCTAACCAAAGCGCAATTGATTGATGAGATGGACAAGGTCGTGTCTGCCCTGCCGGGCATGGAGCCGACCTTCTCGCAGCCAATCCGGGACAACGTGCTCGAATCAATTTCGCAAATCGACGGTCAGATTGTTATCAAGGTATCGGGTGATGATTTGGTGGAGCTCAAACGCATCACTGAAGACATTGAGCGTGAGATCAAGCAGGTGCAGGGGGTGTACCGAGCCGAGATCAACCGCGCAGGCGACTTGCCCCAACTGGTGATTGACATCGACCGCGACCGTGCCGCCCGCCTGGGTCTGAACGTGCAAGACATTCAGGACGTGATTGAAGCTGCGCTGGCAGGCAAGGCCGCCACCCAGTTGTGGGAAGGTGAGCGCAAGTTTGCAGTGGCGGTGCGCCTGCCGGAAGCCAAACGCGTCATGGCCAGCCTCGGCCAAACGCTGATCCCCACGCCCGATGGCGGCTATGCGCAACTGGGCAGCGTGACCACCATTCGTGAAACGGCTGGCGTGATGAACATTGCCCGTGAAGCGGGCAGGCGAGCCACTGCCATAGGCATCTTTATCAAAGACCGTGATATGGGATCGGTCGTCAAAGACATGCAGGCCCGGGTCGGAAAAACCATCAAGCTGCCGCCGGGCTACACCATCGGCTGGTCTGGCGAATTTGAAAACCAGGAACGTGCCATGCAGCGCCTGACAGTCGTTGTACCGCTGTCGCTGCTCTTGATTTTTGTGCTGCTGTTTGACGCCTTCAAGTCCTTCAAAATGGCGGCGCTGATTTTGCTGAATGTGCCGCTGGCACTCATTGGCGGCTTTGTGGCGTTGTGGATTTTCACCATCCCGCTGTCGGTGTCTGCGGCGATTGGGTTTATCGCACTGTCCGGCCAGGCCGTTCTTAATGGCGTGGTGATGCTGTCTGGCTTTCAGCAACTGCAAAACGCCGGGCATGGTGTGATTGATGCCGTCAAACTAGGCTCCATGCAGCGTCTGCGTACGGTGCTGATGACCGCCATGTTGGCCGCACTCGGCTTGCTGCCGATGGCGCTGTCACACGACATCGGCTCAGAAACTCAGCGCCCGCTTGCAATTGTCATCATTGGCGGTCTGATCACCGCTACGCTGCTGACGCTGGTGGTGCTTCCCGCGCTGTACGTGTCGTGGTTCGGGAAAGATAAAAAGGCGGCTGAAACGGAGCCTAAGACCGACACTTTAAATGCTACATAAATCATAGCTGCTCGCGCATGTATCCATTGGCCTGAAGGGCTAAAACATACCTGAAAACGGTTGTTTTCAGTCCCTTTGAGCCATTCTCAAGCCGTCTAGCGCTGCCTGGTGTGGGTCTACAGCCAGCGTAACGGCGCTGACAACTGCCACGCCGTCCACCCCACAGGCCAGCACACCTGGCATGCGCTCCAGCGAAATGCCGCCAATCGCCACGACCGGGTACGGCGCGGCCTGTTTGGCCCATTCGGCCAGACGCTCAAGGCCGACAGGCTCATAGGGCATGACCTTCAGCGTGGTTGGGTAAATCGGGCCGATGGCCAGGTAACTGGGCTGCGCGGCTTTGGCGCGCGCCAGCTCCCCTGGGGTGTGGGTGGACAGTCCCAGGCGAATACCGGCATCGCGCAGCGCTTCGATATCGGCGGTGTCCAGGTCTTCCTGGCCCAGGTGCACGCCGTAAGCACCACCAGCCAGGGCTAGCTGCCAATGGTCGTTGATGAAGACCTGAGCCTCTGGCACGGCTTTGCCTGCTTCAATGGCGGCAATGACTTCTGCCGAGATTTCGGCAGGCGTGTGGACGGCCGCCTTGATGCGCAACTGGATGGTGCGCACGCCCCAGCCCAGCAGGCGCGCGACCCAGTCGGCGGTGGGCACAACGGGATAAAAGCCGATGGGGTGGGCGAGGGGGGAAAAGCTGGGCTTCATGGTGCGTGCCAAAACGGCACACCTACGGTTGGTGTTGATGCTTGAGCCGCTGCGCGCTCGGGCATGGGGGTGGATTCATATGCCGCACGACCCGCCGCTACGCCGTCCGAAAAGGCCTTGGCCATGCGTACCGGGTCACCCGCTTGCGCCACGGCTGTGTTCAGCAGCACTGCGTCAAAGCCCAGCTCCATCACAGCAGCGGCGTGCGATGGTCGGCCCAGCCCGGCATCGACAATCAGCACCGCATCTGGCAGGCGGCGGCGCATCGTCTCCAGTGCATAGGGGTTGAGCGGCCCGCGTCCGGTGCCAATCGGCGCGGCCCACGGCATGATAGCGGCGCAGCCTGCGTCCCGCAGCCTTTGCGCAATCACCAAGTCGTCTGTTGTGTACGCAAAAACGGCAAAACCTTCTTTCGCAAGAAGCGTGGCAGCCTCAAGAGTGGCGTGGGTATCGGGCTGCAGCGTGTAGTCATCACCAATCACTTCGAGTTTGATCCACGTCGTACCAAAAATTTCGCGTGCCATCTGCGCCAGCGTGATGGCTTCTTGCGCCGTGTGGCAGCCTGCGGTGTTGGGCAAGATGTGTGTATTCATCGCCTGCACACGCTGCCAAAAGCTGTTGCCGCCGCCGCTTTCGGGTTGCAGGCGTCGCAGGCCGACTGTCAGCACCTGCGTGCCACTGGCGGTAACCGCATCACTCAAGATTTGAGGCGACGGGTAGTGAGAGGTGCCGAGGAAAAGCCGGCTTGAAAGCGTTGTGCCTGCAACTGTGAAGGTAGTCATTCAGCCTCCGGTGATCGGTGTGACGATGTCGATACGGTCGCCGTTCACAAGCACACGCTCAGGCCACTGCGGGCGCGGCACAAAGGTGTTGTTGATGGCGCAGGCGAAAGCAGCGTCCAGCCTGTAACCGCGCGCCAGCAGCAGGGCTTGAAGTGTGGCGGCCTGGGCGTTGATGCGCTCGCCGTTCAGTGAAAGTTCAATCAGCATGAAGTAATTTTCCTACCAAATCATCGACCAGCGCAGGCGC
>JANNYZ010000127.1:0-21720 GCA_031410335.1 Polaromonas sp.
GCATCGTCAGCCTCCAGCAGATTGAGGGTAATCAAGCCCTCTTTGTGGCCTGTCATCACAGGCGGGCCGCCGTCGGGCGAGCGCAGCAGGTCAAACGCCAGGCCGCGCACCGGGTCTTCCGTCAGCGATGCAACGGGCAGCCCAAGGGCCAGCAAGCTTGAAAACAATCGCCGCTTGGCCAGCTCAATGCGGCCCCACAGCACGCCGTTGTCGGGGTGGGCAGGATCGTTCAGGTCGGGAATGGTGCGGTTCAGGCGACAGGCCTGGCACAGCGGCTGGGGCGCTTGTCGTCCATCAGACGTTTCAGGTATCAGCCAGTTGCACGCAGCAGGCGTGGTCAGGTTGGCGCAGCGGGTGTAAGACTGCACTTGAACGGCCTGTGTTTGCAGGGGCGTTGTTTCAGGCTGCCATTGCACCCAGGTGTCGGCAGCTTGCCCCGGCATCAGGGGCAGCAAAGTGGCCAACGCGCTGTCGTAACCGAGCGGCGTGCCGCAGGTCAGGCATTCGCTGTTTCTGAAAAAAACCGGGCTGCCGCATTGGCAGTGGTAGGAACGACCAGCAAGGGTGGGCAGGTGAGTCATCATGGTCAGGCTTGATTATCATGGGTACTGACGCCTGAATTTGTCATCCAAATCCCACAACTTCACAGGAGAACCCATGCCCACTTACCACGTCGAAATGATGGAAGGCCGGACCATCGAGCAAAAGTAAAAACTGGTCGCCGAAATCACCCGTGTGAGCGTTGAAATTTTGGGCGGCGTGGCTGATTCAGTCGACATCATCATCACCGACATCAAACGTGAAAACTGGGCCACTGGCGGCAAGCTGTGGTCGGAGCCGCGCGATTGACACGGCAACACCGCAGGACCTGCCCTTGAGCCGCCGTTCCACCCTGCCCGAGCTGCAAGCACGCTACGGTGAGCGTTACCGCTGGCTGCTGTTGATGTCGGTGATGATTGGCACGATGGCCTCCATCATGTCGTCAACCATCATCAACGTCGCCGTTCCCGACATGAGCCAACACTTCACACTCGGCCAGGCCAGAGCGCAGTGGGTGAGCTCGGGCTTCATGGTGGCCATGACGGTGTCGATGCTAACGACCCCGTGGTTGCTGGGCCGCTACGGCTACCGCGCCACTTATGTGGGTTGCATGCTGCTGTTGATGACGGGCGGAATGGTCGGTGGACTTGCCAGTCAGTTTGGCCTGGTGCTGGCCGCCCGGGTGGCCGAAGGGCTGGCCGCCGGTGTGGTGCAGCCCATACCGGCCATCATCATCATGCGGGCTTTTGCACCGCATGAACAAGGCCGGGCCAGCGGCCTGTTTGGCATGGGCGTGGTGCTGGCACCTGCACTGGGGCCAAGCGTAGGTGGCGTGCTCGTTGATTTGTTTGGCTGGCGCTCCATTTTCTTTATGGTGGTGCCGCTGTGTATGGCATCGCTCTACATGGCCTACCGCTACGTGCCCACCACGGCGCCCGGTGGCGTGGCTGCCGACAAAACCGGCGCTAGGCTTGACTGGCGCGGCCTGTTGCTGGGGGCGATGGGCACGCTGTGCCTGCTCAACGGCATGGTCGACATGCATGGCAACAACCGCACGCAGGCTGCGCTGCTGCTGGGAGCTGCCGCCCTGATTTTGTGGGTATTCATTGCCTGGCAACGCCGCCTGGCCTCTCAAGGTGGCGCGCCGCTGATGAACCTGGCACTGTTCGGCTACCGACAATTTGCCATGGGCAGTGTGGTGGCGTTTATCTACGGCACAGCGTTGTTTGGCTCGACCTATCTGCTGCCCGTATACATGCAGCTGGGCCTGAACTTGTCGGCCTCGTATGTTGGTACCATTTTGTTGCCGGCTGGGCTGGTGCTGGCTGTCACGATTGCTGCTGTTGGCCGATTGGCCGACAAACAACCGACCTGGCTGCTGGTCACTACAGGCCTTGCATTGCTGGCTGTTTCGTTTGCCATGATGTTTACCGTGACCCTGTATTCTGGCGTCTGGCTGCTGGTGCTGTGGGCGATTGTGGGGCGAATCGGACTCGGTTTTATTTTGCCTTCGCTGAACCTGGGCTCGCTGCGGCCACTGCACGAGAGCCTGTTGTCGCAGGGGTCAAGCGCGATTAATTTCCTGCGCATGCTGGGCGGTGCCATTGGCGTGAGCCTGTGCGGCATCGTACTGGAATGGCGGCTGGCAGCGCATGGCGATTCATTGGCCAACCCACTGAGCAGCCCCGCACGACTGGCGGCGTTCAATGAGTCGTTTTTCATGCTGGCTGCTTTGTGCGCGCTGGCCTTGCTGGCCGCCTGGCAGCTCAGGGCGCCAGCCCGTCGCACAGTGCGCAAAGCAGATTGAAAGTAACTTGAGGCTGTCTACCGTGTTTCAGGGCGGGGGCTCCAACCAGGCGTGACCTACGGCTTCAGCGCCGCTTCCAGTGCGTCGGCAAACATGGCCGCCACATCAAAGCCGGTCTGGTCAAAAATCTCCTGAAAGCAGGTGGGGCTGGTCACGTTGATCTCGGTTACGCAATCGCCAATCACATCAATGCCTGCCAGCAACAGGCCGCGTGCGGCCAGCACCGGGCCAATGGCCGCGGCGATTTCCCGGTCATGCGTTGACAGCGGCTGTGCCACACCTTTGCCACCCACTGCCAGGTTGCCCCGCACTTCAGTGCCCTGCGGAATGCGCGCCAAGCTGAACGGCACAGGCTTGCCGCCAATCACCAAAATACGCTTGTCGCCCTTCACAATTTCAGGCAAAAACTTTTGCACCATCACGCTTTGCGCGCCGTCCTTGTTCAGGGTTTCAATCATGCTGCCCAGATTCAGGCCATCTTCTTTCACGCGGAAAATTCCCATGCCTCCCATGCCGTCGAGCGGCTTCAAGATGATGTCTTTGTGCTCGTCATGAAAGCGCCTGATATCACTGGCATCGCGCGTGACCAGGGTTGGCCCGATGAATTGTGGGAACTCCAAAATCGCCAGCTTTTCAGGGTGGTCACGCAGGGCACGCGGTTTGTTGAAGACTTTGGCACCTTCACGCTCGGCCTGCTCCAGCAAATGCGTGCTGTAGAAAAACTCACTATCAAACGGCGGGTCTTTGCGCATCACCACTGCGCCAAAGCCTTTCAAGGCTTGCGGGCGTTCGTTGGGATGTGATTGCTCAGAGGTAAACCAGCTAGTCGCATCACCGGTGAGTTTGATGTCCCGCACAAAACCAGTCACAGACTCCCCCCTCTGCCAGCGAATGTCTTTGGTCTCGCAAGCGGCCAGCGTGTGGCCGCGTGCTTGCAGCTCGCGCATCATGGCGAAGGTGGTGTCTTTGTAGATCTTGAAAGACTCAAGCGGGTCAGCGACGAAAAGAATTTGCATGATGTTGTCTTAAGGGTTGGCGGCTTTGGCTTGCCCGTATTGTTGTACAAACAGCGCCAGCGCGCCGGCCACGACACCCCAGACAGCGGAGCCGATGCCTGCGATCACCACGCCAGACAATGTGACGAGAAAAGTAATCAGCGCCGCCTCGCGGTGCGATTCGTCTTTGACGGCCGCTGCCAGCCCAGCGCCGATGGTGCCTAGCAGCGCCAGCCCGGCAATCGCGGCCACCAACTCTTTCGGGAATGCGGCCAGCAAGCTGGTCACGGCAGCGCCAAACATGCCAATCACCAGGTAGATCAGACCGCAACTGACCGCTGCGGTGTAGCGCTTGGCTGGGTCAGCATGCGCTTCTTTGCCCATCACAATGGCGGCGGTAATCGCGCTCAGGTTCAATGCAAACCCACCAAAGGGCGCAAGTACGAAGGTGGCTAAACCCGTCAGCGTGATGACTTTAGACACTGGGATTTGACCCTCATATCCCGTAGCGCGTATCGCCGCAACGCCCGGCAGGTTTTGCGAGGCCATCGTCACCACAAACAACGGAATCGCCAGGCTGATCACCGCTGCCGTCGTGAACTGCGGCATCACAAACACCGGCAACGCGAATGTAAAGCTGACAGTGGACCAAGCCAGTTCGCCCCGCGCCGCCGCATAAATGATGCCTGCCATCAGCGTGAACACCACGGCGTAACGTGGCACCAGCCTGCGGCCCAGCAAGTAAACGCCCAGCATCAGAAGCACCAGCGCCAGCGCGGTTTGCGCTGCTGCAAAACCCTGCATACCAAAGCGCGCCAACACGCCCGCCAGCAGCGCAGAAGCTATCGCCACAGGAATGCGGTTCATCAATTTCTCAAACCAGCCTGTGACACCGCAAACAGTGATGAGCGCAGCACAGGCCATGAAAGCGCCCACCGCCTCTGCCATGCTGAAACCGCCCGCAACACCAGCGGTGGCCAGCACCGCAGCACCCGGTGTAGACCAGGCCACCATGATGGGTTTTTTGAAGTACAGCGACGGCAGCACGGTACACAAGCCCATGCCGATGCCGAGCGCCCACATCCAGGAGGCGATTTGCGCCGGTGTGGCGTTGAAGGCCAGCGCCGCCTGAAACACGATGGCCACCGATGAGGTAAAGCCAACCAACACCGCGACAAAGCCTGCAGTAAAGGCGCTGAGCGTGAGATCTTTGAAAAACCGCATGCCTTGATTCTGGCAGGGCAAGGCGTCAGATCTCGATCTTGCTGCCGAGTTCCACAACGGAGTTGTTCGGTAGATTCAAAAAGTCCGCAGCGCCGCTGGCGTTGTGGTGCATTTGCGCAAACAACTTTTCACGCCACTGCGCCATGCCCCCGCCAATGGTGGGCACCACAGTGTCGCGCGACAAAAAGTAGCTGGTGCTCATGGCTTCCAGCTCGCAGCCACGACCCTTGATTTGCTGCAAGGCCTTGGGCAGGTCAAGGTCGTTTTTAAAGCCGTAATTGACGATCACTTGCCAGCAGTCGTGACCAAGAGACTCAATCTCCAGGCGCTTGTTCATGCCTATCCAGGGCACCTCGTGGTTTCGCACGGTCACAAACAGGTTTTGCGCATGCAATACCTTGTTGTGCTTGAGGTTGTGCAACAGCGCATTGGGCACGGTACCGGGCTCGGCCGTCAAAAACACGGCAGTACCCTCAACGCGCGCAGGCGGGCTGACAAAAACTGCATCCAGAAAACTGGGCAGTTCTATCGCATCGGTGCGCATTTTTTCGTTCAGGATGTGACGACCCTGCTTCCACGTCATCATGAAGGTAAACACAATGCCGCCAATCACCAGCGGGAACCAGCCACCGGCAAACAATTTCATGAGGTTGGACGCAAAAAATGCGAAGTCAACCACAAAAAATACGCCCGTGGCAGCAATGCACAGCCAGAGCGGGTACTTCCAGCCGTAGCGCACCACGTAAAACGTCAGGATGGTGGTGATCAGCATGTCGGTACACACGGCAATGCCATAAGCCGCAGCCAGATTGCTGGACGAGCGGAACATGACCACCGCCAACACGATGACGACAAACAGGCCCCAGTTGATGAACGGCATGTAAATTTGGCCGGTGTCACGCACGCTGGTGTGCAGGATGCGCAGACGCGGCAGATAGCCCATCTGGATGGCCTGCTTGGTGACACTGAAGGCACCGGTGATGAGCGCCTGCGAGGCAATCACTGTGGCCAGCGTGGCCAGCCCCACCAGTGGCAGAAGCGCCCAGTCAGGAGCCATCAGGTAAAACGGGTTTTTAACGGCTTCAGGGTTGCTGAGCAGCAGCGCGCCCTGGCCAAAATAATTGAGCACCAGACAGGGCATGACGATGCTGAACCAGGCCAGGCGAATCGGCTTTTTGCCAAAGTGGCCCAGGTCGGCGTACAGTGCCTCGGCACCTGTGACGCACAAGACCACCGCGCCGAGAATCACGAAGGTGATGCCGGGGTTGCTCCACATGAAGTTGACCGCGTAATGCGGGCTAAGTGCTTTGAGAATCTCGGGGTGGTCGATGATTTGCGACACGCCCAGCAAAGCGATGGTCAAAAACCAGACCAGTGTGACGGGGCCAAAAAACTTGCCAATGCCCGCCGTTCCCTTTTTTTGCACTGCAAACAGCACAAACAAAATGGCCAGCGTGATGGGGATGACTCCTTTGGCGAAAGCGGGGGACACCACCTCCAGCCCCTCGACCGCCGACAGGACTGAAATCGCAGGGGTGATGACACCATCGCCATAAAAAAGCGAGGTACCAAAGATGCCGACAATCAGTAAGAGGCGTCGCAAGCCTGGCCTGTCCTTGACGGCGTTGGACGCCAGCGCCAGCATGGCAATCAGGCCGCCCTCGCCGTTGTTGTCGGCCCGCAGCACCAGGGCCACGTACTTGATAGACACAATCACCGTCATGGTCCAGAAGAAGATCGACATCAGGCCGTAAACGTTGTCTGGCGTGACAGCCACGTGACCGTGGTTGAAAACTTCTTTGACTGCGTACAGGACGCTGGTGCCGATGTCACCATAGACAACACCGATAGCGCCCAGAGTGAGCGCGGCTAGGGATGATTTTTGACTGGACACAAAAACTTCCCGCCCTGGCTGGGCACGGGAACAGGTAACTAGGGGAACGCTATTTTGCACCCGCATCGCCCCGTTTCAGCGCCTCGAAACGATGCTTCGTGAACTAAATCAATTTTTGTTGCAGTGCAGCAACTGCTTTTAAACAAGCGTTTATCGCTATGACTTTAGGAGCTGCTAGCGCACGTATCTATTGGCTTGTAGCCATAAAACATACCTCGAAAAGACCCGAACCGGGTTTTCAGGCTGTTTTCAGTCCCTTATTAGTCATAGACCTCGGCGTTCGGGTCAGTCGCCTCCAGCTCGTAACTGGCCGCCAGCATGGCGAGGCGCGCAATCACGCCATACATATAAAAGCGGTTCGGGCTGCTGGCACCGGGCGTTTCACCGGCCTGAGGTAAGCGCCCACTATCGGCGAACGCCAGCGGAACGTAACTGGCACCGGGTGCGTTAAGGTTTTCATCAATGCCACGGTCGGCGTGAATGCGGTAAAAGCCGCCCACCACATAGCGGTCCATCATGTAGACCACGGGTTCGGCCACGGCGGCGTTGACACGCTCGTTGGTCTGCACGCCTTCCTGGATGATGATGTCCATCACCGCATTGGCGAGCGGCGTCTTGCTGCTTTTGTTTTTGACAGCCCAGGCCTCCAGGTCTTTCACGTCACGTACCGTCATGATGCCCATGCCGCAGGTGCCTTCGCCACTGCCGCTGTTGCACTTGACCAGGACAAACGGCTTTTCATGAATGCCGTATTCCTTGTATTTGCGCTTGATTTTGGTCAGCAGCGCATCGACCTGAATGCTCAGATTGTCAAAGCCCTCGCTGGTCGCCACATTGACCAGACCGCAATGGGTGAACATCGGGTTGATCAGCCACGGATCCACGCCAATCAGCTTGCCAAACCGCTTGGCCACCTCTTCATAGGCCTTGAAGTGGGTGGCCTTGCTGCGCACTGACCCGCTGGCGTGCAGCGGCGGCAGCAGGTACTGCTCGTTCACGTCTTCCAGCATGCCGGGAATGCCCGCCGCCAGGTCGTTGTTCAACAAAATCGTGCAGGGGTCGAAGTCTTTCAGGCCCAAGCGGCGGTCCGTGCGGTTCAAAGGCTCGAGGGTGATCGCTTCGCCCGTAGGCAGCTTGAGCGTGGTGGGCGTTTTGATGCTTGCATCAAGTGAGCCAAACTTAACATTCAGCCCAGCCTGGTGAAAGATGCGCTTGAGTTGCAGGATATTGGCCAAATAGAAGCTGTTGTCGGTGTGGTTTTCAGGCACCACCAGCAGGTTGCGTGCCTCCGGGCAAATCTTCTCAATCGCCGCCATGGCCGCCTGCACTGCCAGCGGCAGCATCTCAGGCGTCAGGTTGTTCCAACCATCCGGAAACAGGTTGGTGTCGACCGGCGCCAGCTTGAAACCGGCATTGCGCACATCCACGGCGCAGTAAAAAGGCGGCGTGTGTTCCATCCATTCCAGTCGAAACCATCGCTCAATGGCCGGGGTGGAGTCCAAAATGCGCTGCTCAAGCTCATTGATAGGGCCCGTCAAGGCAGTAATCAGGTGCGGGACCATGCGGTCACTTTCTTGTTAGTTATTCGAGGTTTCGATCAGATATTGGGGCTGGGCGTAAAGTTGCAAGGTGCGAGCCGTCGATCAAAATTAATGCGTAGCGCATAACTTTTGCAGATCTTTCTGACGAGGACTAATTGGAACTAATTGGGGTCAGATTCTGGAACTAATTGGGGTCTGGAACTAATTGGGGTCAGATTCCGATTAAAGCAGCTATCGAGTCTCAGCCCCGCACTTCCCCATCCCCCAACACCACATACTTCAGCGACGTCAGCCCCTCAATCCCGACCGGCCCTCGCGCATGAAACTTGTCTGTGCTGATGCCGATTTCAGCGCCCAGGCCAAACTCGAAACCGTCAGCAAAGCGGGTGCTGGCGTTGACCATCACGCTGGCTGAGTCGACTTCGCGCAGAAACTTTTGAGCGTGAACGTGGTTGGTGGTGATGATGGCGTCAGTGTGGTGGCTGCTGTATTGGTTGATGTGGGCAATCGCTTCGTCAACGCCTTCCACCACCTTGATGCTGATGATGGGGGCCAGGTATTCTTCGTACCAGTCTTGCTCGACAGCATCTTTGACTGCTATTGATTTACTAGCTGCTTGCGCACGTATTATTTGGCTTGCAGCCGAGTCAGCACGTTTTTCTACACCTTTTTCAGCATAAATAGCGGCAATTTTGGGTAAAAACGCTTCAGCCACGCCGCGCGCGACCAGCAGGCCTTCAGCGGCGTTGCAGGGGCTGTATTTTTGGGTTTTGGCGTTGTCGGCCACCTTGACGGCCATGGCGATGTCGCAGGGGTCGTCCACATAAACGTGGCAGTTGCCGTCCAGGTGCTTGATGACGGGCACCTTGGCATCGCGGCTGATGCGTTCGATCAGGCCCTTGCCGCCGCGCGGAATGATGACATCCACATATTGCGGCATGGCGATCAGCTGGCCGACGGCTTCGCGGTCGGTGGTGGGTACCAGTTGCACGACCTCTAGAGGCAGACCAGAGCTGACCAATGCTTGGGCCACCAGCGCCGCCAAGGCTTTGTTTGACTCAATCGCCTCGGAGCCGCCGCGCAAAATGCAGGCGTTGCCGCTTTTGATGGCCAGGCTGGCGGCTTCAATCGTCACATTCGGGCGGCTTTCATAAATCATGCCGAACACGCCAATCGGCACGCGCATTTGCCCCACGCGAATGCCGCTGGGTTGCTGCTTCATACCAATGATTTCACCAATCACGTCCGGCATGGCGGCCAGCTGCTCGCAGCCGATGGCTACGGTTTCAATGTCTTTGGGGGTCAGTTTGAGGCGGTCCAGCATCGGGCCTGCCAGGCCCGTGCTGGCAGCACGTGCCAGGTCTTGCTGGTTGGCGGCAGCAAGTGCCGCCGTGTTTTGGCGCAGCAGGGCAGCCAGCGTCAAAAGCGCTGTATTTTTAGTAGCAGCTTGCGCACGTGCTACCTGGGCTGAGGCGGCTTTTGCCTTGGCTCCCATGGCGTGCATGAGGTCTGTGATGTTCTGGTCAGTCATGTGGCTATTTTGCACGCATGCTGCATTGCTCACACACCAGCCCCGCCAGCCGGTGCAGCGCCTGCCAGCCGCTCGCGGGCCAGTCGGGCTGCTTGAGGCCTTTGACAATGCCATCCACCTTGTGCGCTGCCGTCAGCAGGTTGGCCAGTGTGGTGTCGGTGATGCCTGGCAGCACGCGCTCGTACAGCTTTTCCTTGATGCCCCAGATGCGGTTCTCGCGCAGCGCCATCGGCATGGGTCGGCCCGCGTTTATCGCGTCTTTGACGCGCTTCATGCTGCGAATGTCTTCGCTGATGGCCCAGTGCACCAGCACTTCTGATTCGCCCTCGGCTTGCAAGCCGTCCAGCATGCGGGCCACGCGCACATACTGGCCGCCGAGCACCGCTTCAGACAGCTTGAAGACGTCGTAACGCGCCACATTGAGCACGGCGTTTTCAACCTGTTCAAAACTCAAGACGCTCCCCTCTGGCGGCGGGTAGAGAAGGCCAAGTTTTTGAATCTCCTGATGTGCCGCCAGCAGATTGCCCTCAACCCGGTCTGAGAAAAACTGCAGTGTGCGCTGGCCTTCTTCACCTGCTGCTACACGCTGGCCTTGGGCTTGCAGACGCTGTGAAATCCATTGCGGCAAACTGTTTCTGGCAATCGGCTCAAACTTGACGGTGATGCCGTAGCTCTCGAGCGCGCCAAACCATGCACCCTTGGTCGTCATGCTGTCCAGCCGGGGCAGCATGATGAGCGTCAAGGTGGAATCGTCACCTCCGCCCTTACCGACGCGTTCGGCAATCTGCTGCAAGGCCACCGAGCCATCTTTGCCGGGTTTGCCGCTGGGGATACGAATTTCAACGATTTGTTTGTCTGCAAACAAACTCAGTGAGCCACCACTGGCCAGCACCTCGCTCCAGTCAAAGTGCGCGCCAGACACGGTGTGTACTGTGCGTTCGGTGTAGCCCAGCCCACGCGCGTGGGCACGCAGACTGTCGGCAAACTCTTGCACCAGCAGCGGCTCGTCACCGTGCAGGGTGTACAGGCTTTTCATGCCGCGTTTGAGGTGCTCCTCGAGTTGGCCGGGCGCTAAATTCATGGCTCTTTATATTTTGTCGGCGGTCACCGTGGCCAGGCGGCGCATGATCTGCTGCACGATGTCGCTTTGCATCTCGCGGTACAGCAGACCCTCTTCGGTTTCCTTGGCCAGGACGGCGGATTCATTAAAGCTGATGTCACGCTGCTGCAAAATTTCCGTTGCAGGAATCAGTTCACTGTTTTTGGCGCTGCGCAGCCTGAAGTTAAAACGCAGGCGCAGCTGAAACTCACGCACCTGGCCTGACGCGTTCAAGCCCACCACCACTTTTTCACGCCGTTCGGACAGCACGTCCAGAATCACATCAGCCTTGTCGATTTGGCGCGCGTCCGTGATGACCTGCACATTGCCGTTTGCCTCAATCGAGCGTTTGAACTCGCTGCCCAGCAATGAAGCTTCTGGAAAAGGCGAAAAAATGGTTTTGAAAGCGAAGTTGGGAGCTTTGCGCAGCGCAAAACCGCAGCCAGTGGTGCCAAGCGCAGAACTCAGCGCCAGCAGGGTCAGGCAGAAACGGCGTTGCATGTGTTTTCCTTTGTGTTCATCAGACAACAATATTGACCAGTCGGCCAGGCACCACGATGACTTTTTTGGGGGCAGCACCCGCAGCCTGCTTGATAAAGGCATCCGTAGCCAACGCCGCAGCTTCAATCGTTGCCTTGTCAGCCGCTGCGCTGACAGTCACCGAGCCGCGCAGCTTGCCATTGATTTGCAGCATGAGCTCAATTTCATCCTGCTGCAAGGCGCTGGCATCAACTTGCGGCCAGGGCGCGTCGAGCAAGTCGCCATGTTGTTTGGCGTAACCCAAATCAACCCACAGCGCATGGGCCAGGTGCGGCGCACACGGGTACAGGCATCGCAGCAGAATGTTGAAGCCTTCATGCAGCGCGGCGTTTGATGCATCGGACGTATCAGCTTTGAAGTCTTCCAATGCATTGAGCAGCTTCATGCTGCCCGACACCACGGTGTTGTACTGCATGCGCTGGTAGTCGTAGTCGATTTGCTTTAAAACCGTATGAATTTCAAGCCTCAAAGCCTTGATTTCCTTGCCAAAAGTACCTGTAGACCAATCAATACGTGCGTGAACAGCCACTGAATTAGTAGCACTCAGTTTACTGCCGAAGGCCCATACACGGCGCAAAAAGCGGTAGCTGCCCTCAACACCCGCATCATTCCATTCCAGCGTGGCCTCGGGCGGGGCGGTGAACATGGTGTACAGCCGTGCGGTGTCCGCACCGTATTTTTCAATCAGGTCCTGCGGGTCCACGCCGTTGTTTTTGCTTTTGCTCATCGTACCTACGCCTTCGTAGTTCACGATCAAACCATCCGTCTTGCGTTTGGCGGTGCGCACCTTGCCATCTGCGTCATGAATGTCATCGACTTCTTTCGGCCAGAAGTAGTCAATGCCGCCCTTGTCTGACTTGCGCGAGTAAATGTGGTTGAGCACCATGCCCTGCGTCAGCAGCTTGGTAAACGGCTCGTCGGCGTTGACCAAGCCAATGTCGCGCATGACTTTGGTCCAGAAGCGGGCGTAGAGCAAATGCAAAATGGCATGCTCGATGCCGCCAATGTACTGATCCATCGGCATCCAGTAGTTGGCCCCTTCTGCGACCATCGCTTGATCGTTCTTCGGGTCGCAATACCGCATGTAGTACCAGGACGAATCGACAAAGGTGTCCATTGTGTCCGTCTCGCGGCGGCCGGGTTTGCCGCACACCGGGCACACCACACCCGCATGGAAGCCAACATGCTTGAGCAGCGGGTTGCCTGAACCATCAGGCACGCAGTCTTGCGGCAGCACCACGGGCAGGTCTTTTTCAGGGACGGGTACCGCGCCGTGTTCAGTGCAATGAATGATCGGTATCGGCGTGCCCCAATAGCGCTGGCGGCTCACGCCCCAGTCGCGCAAACGCCATGTGGTTTTTTTCTCACCCAGGTTTTCGGCGGCGAGGTCGGAAGCAACTGCATCGCAAGCTTGCTTAATCGACATACCGTCGTATTTGCCAGAATTAACAACCGCTAACTCATCACCGGACTTGGAGGCATACCAATCCTTCCACTTGACGGAGTCAAACGCGTAAGTGCCAGGGTACACGTCTAATGCAATACGGTTTTTCACCGCAGAACTACTTTGAATAAGATTTTCGATTACCTGCTTGACTTCAATCCCATATTTATTCGCAAACTCAAAATCCCGCTCATCATGCGCAGGCACGCCCATCACCGCGCCGTCGCCGTAGCTCATCAGCACATAGTTGCCGACCCAGACTTCAACCTGCTCTCCATTCAAAGGATGCGTGACAAACAAGCCCGTGCGCTCGCCTTTTTTCTCTTGCGTGGCCAGCTCGGCTTCGGTGGTGCCGCCGGACTTGCATTCTTCAATAAAAGCTGCGAGTTTTGGACTCGTTGTCGCCGCATGCAGCGCCAAAGGATGCTCAGGCGCCACGGCGCAAAACGTCACACCCATGATGGTGTCGGCGCGGGTGGTGAAGACGTACATCTTGCCGTCGCCAATCAGCGCGCCTGATGAATCTTTGATGTCATGCGTGAAAGCAAATCGCACCCCTTCAGACTTGCCAATCCAGTTTTCCTGCATCAGCTTGACCCGCTCGGGCCAGCCTGGCAAGCCGTCTTTGACATGGCCCAGCAACTCTTCAGCGTAATCGGTAATCTTCAGGTAGTAGCCCGGAATCTCGCGCTTTTCAACCACGGCGCCGGTGCGCCAGCCCTTGCCATCAATCACCTGTTCGTTGGCCAGCACCGTCTGGTCAATCGGGTCCCAGTTCACAACCTGCGTCTTGCGGTAGGCGATACCTTTCTCCAACATCTTCAGAAACAGCCACTGGTTCCACTTGTAGTAGCTCGCGTCACACGTTGCCACTTCACGACTCCAATCAATCGCCAGGCCGAGCGCCTGCATCTGCTGCTTCATGTAGGCGATGTTGTCGTAGGTCCATTGGGCGGGGGGCACGCCGTTTTTCATGGCGGCGTTTTCAGCGGGCAGGCCAAAGGCGTCCCAGCCCATGGGCATCAGTACGTTGTAGCCCTTCATGCGCAGGTAGCGGGTGAGCATGTCGTTGATGGTGTAGTTGCGCACATGGCCCATGTGCAGCTTGCCGCTGGGGTAAGGCAGCATCGAACATGCGTAGTACTTGCCCAGCGGTTTGTTGGCGCTGTCCTGGTTTTCGACGCGGTAGGCGTTGTTGGCTGTCCAGTGGGTCTGGGCGGCGGCCTCCACAGGCTTGTGGTCGTACGGCTTGGATTGTTCTGTAGCTTGCATGGAAAGTAGGTCTGGGGCGGGAAAAGGGCAGGAAAGGCCTGCGACAGCAGGTAAAGCAGGCCGAGCAGCCAATCGCTGCGGATAGCTGATTTTAGATGCTGACCTGACGGGTTCAGCGAGCGGGTAGCGGTGGCACGGTCGCCGGCGCCGTACCGGGCGCATCCGCCACAAAACCCATACGGTTCAAACCGGCCTTTTGCGCGGCGCCCATCACCTCGACCACTTTGCCGTAGGGCACACCTTCGTCGGCGCGCAGTTGCACTTCTGTTTCCGGGTTTTTAACGGCGGTTTGGCTCAAGCTGGTTTTCAGCGCGTCGATGGCTATGGGCTTGTCGTTTAAAAAAATCTGACCTGCTTTATCGACCACCAATGTCACAAACTTGGGGGCGTCTGATGCCTTGGCAGCCTCCGTTTTGGGCAAATCGAGCTTGATGGAGCTGGCCATCAGCGGCGCGGTGAGGATAAAAATGACCAGCAGCACCAACATCACGTCCACCATCGGCGTGACGTTGATCTCGCTCATCGGCTCAGAGCCCTTGGAGCGCTCAAGCCTGCCAAAAGACATGGTGCCCCCACGTTCGTTCACTGCGTGTAACTCTCTGCACCTTGCAGGCCGCCGCTCGGCAGAGCCTTCGCTTCTGAAGCCTGTCCAAACCTGCGAAGGCAGGTTCGGAGCCGCAGGCTTCAGCCCCGAGGGGGCTATTTTTTCTAGGGGCGGCCCGTCGAAAAAATGCTCTCATTTTGCGGTGTCCTGTACGAGCAGTTCACGGAGATCGCGCGCAAAGCCTTCCAGGTCAGCCTCAATCCGCCCCACATATCGGCCAAAAATGTTGTACGCCAGCACGGCGGGAATCGCCACAGCCAAACCAGCCGCCGTCATGATGAGTGCCTCACCCACCGGGCCAGAAACTTTGTCGATGGTGATTTGCCCGGCCGATGCAATGGCGATCAACGCGTGATAGATACCCCATACGGTGCCCAGCAAGCCGACAAAAGGTGCGGTAGAGCCCACGGTAGCCAGCAGCACCTGGCCGTATTGCAGCTTGAGCAAAACTTTGTGCAGCGCGTCGCGCAGCACACGGGTGAGCTGCTGGGACTTGTCGCCGCGCGTGGCCAGTGTGTTGCCTGCTTCCATCTGGCTGGCGGTGATCAGGGGCAGCACCAGCGCTTCGCGGTCAAACGCGCTGACCTTAACGAGCGCTTCGTCTATCGATGCCGATTGCCAAAAGGCCGCCGTACTGCGCGCCACGTCGCCCACCGCACGCTTGAGCAGCCAGGCCTTCCACAAAATCACGACCCAGCTGGCAATCGACATCAGCAGCAACAGCACCGCCACAATCACGCTGACAGCGCCGCCTTGGGTCATCAAGCTCATGAAATTCATCTGTCGCTCGCTTTATGTGCTGTTTAGATAGGCCGCTCAGGCTATGGACTTGAGATCAAGCACATCAAACATGTCATACAGACCGGATGACTTGCCCGCCAGAAACCGTGCCGCACGCAAGCTGCCCTGGGCATAGGTGGTGCGGCTCGATGATTTGTGGGTGATTTCAATGCGCTCACCGTCACCCAAAAACATCACGTTGTGGTCACCCACCGCATCGCCGCCGCGCACGGCGGCAAAGCCAATGGTCGACGGGTCGCGCTCGCCCGTCACGCCTTCGCGTGACAGAACGCCGCATTCTTTCAGGTCACGGCCCAACGCGGCGGCAATCACCTCGCCCATTTTGAGGGCGGTACCCGACGGGGCATCGACTTTGTGGCGATGGTGCGTTTCAACAATCTCGATGTCGTAGCCTGTGCTCAGCGCCTTGGCCGCCATTTCCAGTAGCTTGAGGGTGACGTTGACGCCCACACTCATGTTGGGTGCCATGACGATGGCGATGTGCTTGGCGGCCTCGGCAATCTCTGACTTTTGCGCGTCTGTAAAACCTGTGGTGCCAATCACCATTTTCACGCCCAGTTCGCGGCAGATGGCCAGGTGCGCCATGGTGCCTTCGGGGCGGGTGAAGTCGATCAGCACGCTGGCGTTTTGCAGGCCCTGGCGCATGTCCGATGCAATCGCTACGCCTGCAGGCTGACCTGTAAAAGCTGCGGCATCGCTGCCAATCGAAGGGCTGCCTGCGATGTCCAGCGCGCCATTGAGCTTGCAGTCACTGCTTTGCGCGATGGCTTCAATCAGCATGTGGCCCATGCGGCCACTGGCCCCGGCTACAGCAATGGCGTGCGTTTTAGGCTCGCTCACCGCCTCGCGCCTTCCAGTGGCGGGTATACCGTGGGCTGTGCTGACGTGTCTGTTGCTGTTTTGGCAGCATCGGCTGTTGCAGGTTTTGAGCTTGCGGCCTTTTCGGCCGACTTCAGCTGTTCTTCTGTCGCCTCGAGCATGGGCGGTTTACCAAACTTGCGCGCAGACGCCAGAGTGGCAATAAATTCAGTCTCGCTAGGCATGGCGTCGCCTTCAAATCGCTCCAGCTGGTCGCCCTTGAAGAACACGGCGTATTTGAAGGATTGCGGCTCAACGCGCTGACGCTTGAGGGTAAAAACATAGTCCCAGCGGTCCTGGTGAAACAGGCTGGACACCAGCGGCGTGCCCAATGTGTCCCTGACCTGCGCGCGGGTCATGCCGGCCTTCAACAAGGCAACCTGTTCCTTGGAGATGAAGTTGCCCTGAATGATGTCAACACGGTACGGGGTGATCCAGTTGACCGGATTGATATTGCTGGTGCTCAGGCCGCTTGTACTAAAGCTGCTGCAGCCAGACAAGCCGATGGCCAGCGTCAGGCAGGAAATCATGGCAAGGCCAGAGAACGGGCGCGCTGGAGCTTCGGTAAAGCGGTGTGTTTCGGTCATGATGGGGCCGGTAGCGATATGATGATTCATTGTAGCGGCTGGGTATTTTGCAATGCTTGGCGGGCGGGTGCGCATTTTCGCTGAGGAAAAACACATGAGCAACATCAAAGACCTGAAAAACACGGGCCTGAAGGCCACTTTGCCGCGGCTGAAGATTCTTGAAATATTTCAGGTGGGCAAACAGCGCCATATGACCGCTGAAGACGTGTTCCGGGTGCTGCTGGAAGACCGCTCAGATGTGGGGCTGGCCACCGTTTACCGGGTGCTGACCCAGTTCGAGCAGGCGGGCTTGCTCAACCGCAGCAATTTTGAATCAGGCAAGGCCGTGAACGAGCTGAACGAAGGCCAGCACCATGACCATCTGGTGTGCCTGGACTGCGGCAAGGTTGAGGAGTTTTATGACGCGGAAATTGAAAAACGCCAGCACGCTGTGGCCAAGGCAAAGGGCTTTGCCATTGCCGACCACTCGTTGTCGATTTACGCCAATTGCACCAAAGACAAGTGCCCCAATCGCAGCGGTACGCCGGTAAGGCATCATCACGCCTGAGACCTAGGGCAGGCAAGGGACAAACCACCAGGGACGCGTCATGCTCACCAGAATGATTTATGCCAGCACCGCCGTGGGCCCCGTCACCACAGCCGTCACGGGCACCATCCTGCGCAGCGCGCAGGCGCACAACGCGGCCAACGGCATTACCGGCGTGCTGTGCCAGGGGCGCGGCGTGTACCTGCAGGTCCTTGAGGGGGAGCGCAGCAAGGTTGACGCCCTGTACGCACGCATCACGCTCGACAAACGGCACCACCAGGTGGTGCTGCGCCAGCAAGAAGACATCAGCCGCCGCCGTTACGGCAAATGGGCCATGGCTCACGTGGACATGGGCCACCTGACGGATACAGAAGCTGCACATCAGCATCAGAGTGCCTTTGACCCGTACACCGCAACGACCGAAGACGTGATGGGCAAGATTGATGCGCTGATCGCCATTGGCAAGGTGATGGACGTGCCGGTGATTTGAAGCAGCCATTTGCTATTTATTTAGGAGCTGCTCGCGCATTTATCCATTGATCAAAACCCTTTTTTGGAGGGTAAAAAGCACCTGTTTTGAGCGCCAGCCCGCCCTGACAGGCTCATTCAAGCCCTGAAAACAACCCAAAACCCCGTTTTGCGTCGTTTTTGCCTACGTTTTAGGCCCCCAGACCAATGGATGCATGCGCAAGCAGCTATTGATTTAATAGCGTTTAACAAGCCACTTCGACTACAGCCCTTTGACGATCATCAGGTAAACGATCGGCAGCGGCACGATGGTGGCGACTGCGCCGCTGATCTGCCAGATGCGGGACAGCTTGAGGTATTCAGGGGTGATGGCGTGAAAGCGTTTGAGGAGCACGCGCTGGCGCAACTGGATGGGCACCAGCACCAGTGCCCAGATCAGCCCTGACAAGCCGAACAGCAGGTACGACCAAGTGATCCACACCTGCGATGCGGCGGGCGCGCCCTCGTAGCGGTGCGACATGAGGGAGCCGGTGTATACCACCAGCAGCGCCCCCGTCAGGGTGAACATCACATCGGTAATCAGTACCAGCCGGTTGCTGAACGCGATCACCTCAAAGCTTCGCGTGCGCTCGGCCAGAAAAGCCCAGGTGCCGCTGACCACCACATTGCCCAAAAAGAGGCAAGCTGACAGCACATGCAAAACCTTGACGGTGTCGTTGGCAATGACCATCATCCGCCCCCCGCCCGTCGCGGCATGCGAAAGGGCAACATCATTTGCACGGCGCGGCTGGTCAGGCGCTGGGGTTGCAGGGTTTCATGCACGGCGGTGACCTGCTCGCCCAGCAGCTGCGTTTGCAGCAGGCTGCGTGCATAAAAAGGAGTGTCTTCGAGCGTCTCAATGACCCGACTGGTGGTCCCTAGGTCGGCCCGGATGCCCCTGTTAACGCGCCAAAGAGTAGCGGACAAGGCTTTGCGTTGGGGGGCAGGCTCAAACGACTCCCATGAGCCATCCGGTTTGAAGCGCTCGGCCAGCAGCGTGCGCGCGCCGCTCAATTGCGTCACGTCGTAGATCACGGCGGTGCTGCCATCGGCCATGCGGGCGCGTGACCAGTCCCAGGTTTTGAACGGCACCGTCACCGGTTCGTCGCCTTCATTGCTGTCCAGGTAGGCGTTGCCTTGCCAGCGCAGGCCCGGTTTGGGCAGGTCAACCTCGACGCGGGCGCACGGCGCAATCGGCCCCCATCGGTGGCGGCCTGCGTCGTCCAGCGCGTTGCTGTAGTTGCAGAGTGCATCGGGGTAGACACGCACCGTGCCGCGCACGCGTTGCGGAATGGGCACGCTGATTTCGTCAAGGTCAATTGCCAAATGGTCACCGCGCCACGCCAGCTGGCTGGGGCCAACGCGCAGATGGTCTTCGCTGCGCACGACACTGTTGCGACCGCGCTCAGTCATGGTCCAGCGGCGTTGACCAGGGCTGTACAGTGCCACGTTGATGGCACAGTGGTTGTCAGCCTTCACGGCAGTACCATGGCTTTTAAAAGCGCTGGCGTAATAAGGCGAAAACACGCTGCCGACAAAGGCAATGATGCTCAGGGCGTGCTGGCCGTCGTCGCTGATGGCATCGACGTACCACCAAAGATACGCACCCGGCCCAACGGTTTGGTCGAAGCGAGGTGCCCCAGTACTGTGGCGGCCGCCAGTTGGCCCGACAGCGCCGCCATCGGCACGCCCGGCCCCGGGTGCACGCTGCCCCCCGCCAGGTACAGCCCAGGCAGTTTGCTGGCCGAGCTCGGCCTTTGAAAGGGCGTCATCCAGCCGTGCGATGCCGGGCCGTACAGCGCCCCGCCCGTACCCGGGAACAGCTGGTTGAAGTCCCCCGGCGTGGTGATGACTGACTGGGCCGTGGCTGTTGTCAAATCCAGCGCCAGGCCACATTGGCCCAGCAGCTTGAGGCTTTGCTCCTGGCATGATTGAATCTCCAATTGCGTTAAATTTTGACCCGCGCTTTGGTCACCGACCGCAGGCGCATTGACAAGGCAAAGCAGGCGTTCGTTGCCTTTCGTGTCTTGCGCCGTGTCGGTGCGGTCTTGCGCACACACGTACACCGTGCCCCGGCTGGGCAGCTTGTGCTGTTTGAAGATGTTGTCAAACTCAAGCTTGTAATCGTCGTCAAAAAACACGTTGTGTCTGACCAGCGGAAAGCCCGCTGTTTTGGCATTGACCGACCACGTGACAGCGGACAGCGAACGCTTGGCCAAAGGTGTGTTTTTCGCAGCGCATTGAGCAGCATCGCCCAACAAGCCCTGCGCCAGCGCGCTGGCATCGCCATTAAAAATGACCGCATCAGCCTGTAGCTGCTCACCGCCTGCCAGCTCAACGCCGCAGGCCCGGCCATCACGAACCAGTATGCGTTGGCAGGGTGTTGAATAGCGCAGTGTTGCGCCCTGAAGTGCAGCTTGAGCAGCAATCGCTTTGGCCAGCGCGTGCATGCCGCCATCGACTGACCAGACACCGTCAAGTTCGACATGTGCCACCAGCATCAAGGTGGCGGGCGCCGCCCACGGTGACGCGCCGCAGTAGGTGGCGTAGCGGCCAAAGAGTTGCCGCAAACGCGGGTCCTGAAAGTAGTGGCCCAACGACTGCCACAACGATGCAAACGGCCCCAGACTGGCCAGCGCCGCCAATCCTTTGACACCGAGGTCTGCACCCATGCTGGCCAAGCTGGGGCGGGACGAGCGGATGTACGGCCCTTCAAGGTGGTTGTAAATCTCTTTGGCTTTTTGGCTGAAAGCCATAAAACGCCGGGCTTCTTCAGGCGAGCTGAACTGCGCAATGGCATCGGCTGAACGGGCCACATCGGTGAACAAGTCCAGTCGTTTGTCTGTGTTGCCCCAGGCGTGGCGGCACAAAATATCGAGCGGCGTCAGCTTGACCACGTCGGCCAGCTTGCAGCCCACCTGCGCAAAGATTTGCTCGAACACCCAGCGCATGGTGAACACCGTGGGGCCAGAATCCACCAGCGCGCCACCGACATTGATTTGGCGCATTTTGCCGCCGGGCGCAGCGGCTGACTCGACCAGCGTGACGCGCACACCGCTATGCGCCAGCAGCAGCGCACTGACCAAGCCGCCCACGCCAGCGCCCACCACGATGACGTGTTTGTCACGCAGCAGGGCACGCTCAGCCATACAGCCGCCCACGCCAGCTACCCGTCAAACTGCAAGGCACAAAGCGCGCAAACATCGACTCCGAAAAGAAAGCACCCTCATGCGCCGCACGGATGGCAGCCAGGTGTGCGCCAGTGCGTGCATACGCGTCCATGGCCGCCGTGCTGGCCCACAAACTGAAGGTAGCCTGCCTGAAAAATGGTGCCTCACCCACACCTGTGGCCAGCAGGCAACCGCTGGCGCTATTTAACGACACCTCGCTGGCGGGCTGCATGCGCCAAAAGCGCAAAGCGCTGAACGGGCGAATCGAGGCACGGGTCAGTGTGGCTATCGGCCCACCTTCAGGCACGCTGGCTGTCACGGCAATCGACTGGCCGGACCACGTGCCCTTGCATGAATAAGCCCGCAGCTTGGCACTGCAAAACTCTTGCGAGCGCTGCTCGTAGGCCTGGGCCATGGGTGATTTTAAAAATGCGTCAGCGCTGTCTTCGTCAGTGAACAAACAAAACAGTGCCTGCCGCGAACTGCTGGGCTTGAGACCAAAGCCGCCGCCATCACCACTGCCCATGACCTTGGACATCACCAGACCCGGCGCGCCGCGCATGGCAAAGCGCCCGATCACAAACCGGGCGTAACCCCACAAGCGGTGCGTGGGCGCAATGTCGGCCAATAAAAACACAACCACCGTGCCCACAGGTTGGGCCTGTGGGCTTGCGGTGGCTGATGCTGGCGATGAGACTGTGGGCGGCATACAAAAAGTGACCGCCCACCCTGAGCAAGAAGCTCAGTGGGGCTCATGGGCCAAAAACAATCTACTTGGCT
>JANNYZ010000128.1:0-1921 GCA_031410335.1 Polaromonas sp.
TGCGACATTGGCTGCCATCTGTTCTCCATCCTGCCGCCCTTCAACATTGGCGCCACCACCATGGGCTACGGCCTGGGCTGGGCGGGCGCGTCCGCCTTCAACACCACCGACACCTCCAAGCGCACCATTGCCATGATGGGCGATGGCGGCTTTTGGCACAACGGTTTGACGAGCGGCGTGGGCAATGCCGTGTTCAACCAGACCGACAACGTGCTGATGGTGATAGACAACGGTTACTCGGCCGCCACAGGCGGGCAGGACGTGATGTCGTCCAAAGCCGTCAATGCCATCCGCAGCACCAACAACCCGATTGAAAAAGCCGTGCGCGGCGTGGGTGTGAAGTGGGCCAAAACCGTGACCAACACCTACAGCCTGACGCAGATGCGTGATGTGTTGCGTGAGGCGTTGACAACAAAAGAAAAAGGTCCGAAAGTTATCGTGGCACAAAGCGAATGCCAGCTCAATCGACAGCGCCGCATCAAGCCGCAAATCAAAAAACGCATTGCCAGTGGCGAGCGCGTAGTACGTGAGCGCTTTGGCATTGACCCGGACACCTGCACGGGCGACCATTCGTGCATACGCCTGTCGGGCTGCCCGTCGCTTACCATCAAACCCAACCCCGACCCGCTGCGGCGCGACCCGATTGCGACGGTGATTGACAGCTGTGTCGGCTGCGGCCTGTGTGGTGAAGTGGCGCATGCCGCCGTGCTGTGCCCATCGTTTTATCGCGCTGAGATCATCAACAACCCAACGCGCTGGGACCGCTTTAAGTTGCGCATGCGCAGCGCCGTGATCGGCTGGCTGCAAGACCGTATTGAGCGGCGGCTGGACGGAATTGCGGCATGAGCAATCAACGCTCGATCACGATTGCAATTTTGGCCATGGGCGGCGAGGGCGGCGGTGTGCTGGCCGACTGGCTGGTGGACCTGGCTGAGCACAACGGCTACTTTGCGCAAACCACATCGGTGCCCGGTGTGGCGCAGCGCACCGGTGCCACGGTGTACTACCTGGAGATGTTTCCTGAAGCTGCCACCCCGCCAGGTAGTCTGCCCGTGATGGCACTCAGCCCCGTGCCGGGCGAGGTCGATGTGGTGTTGGCGTCCGAACTGATGGAGGCCGGGCGTGCCTTGCAGCGCGGCCTGGTCAGCCCTGCGCGCACCACCTTTATTGCATCGACCCACCGCGTCTATTCAATGACAGAACGTACTGCCATGGGCGATGGCCGGGTTGACGCTGAAAAATTGACAGCGGGGGCTGCCGCCGCTGCCAAAAAATGGATTCACGCAGACTTTGCCCTGCTGGCCGATCAGGCGGGCAGCCTGATAGCTCCTGCGCTTTACGGTGCGCTGGCGTCGAGCGGCAGCCTGCCGTTCAGCCGCGAGCAGTTTGAAGCCACCATCACACGTGGTGGTGTGGGTGTGAGCACCAGCCTGAAGGCATTTGCGGCCGGATTTGCGGCCGCGCTTGCGGGGCAGACCTCTGCTGTCAACGCGCCCTACGTTAATGCCATACCCAAAGCAGGTGCAAGGTTGACAGGGCTTGTAGAACGCATTTGTGCAGATTTTCCATCGGACAACCACGCCACATTGGTGGCTGGCATCACCCGCATGGCGGACTACCAGGACTTGGCTTACGCCGCCCGCTATCTTGACCAGTTAATGCCGCTTGTACGCGCCTTGCCACTGGGCAGCGCAACAGCGCATGAACTGCTGGACGATACGGCGCGCCACCTTGCCTTGTGGATGTCGTATGAAGACACGGTGCGGGTTGCTGATCTGAAAACCCGCCGCACGCGCTTTGGCCGTGTGGGTGATGAAGTCAAAATCAGCAAAACGCAGCACCTGGGCATCAACGAGTTTTTGCATCCCCGCATTGAAGAGATAGCCGATACCTTGCCTGCTGCATGGGGTCGATGGCTGCT
>JANNYZ010000129.1:0-4546 GCA_031410335.1 Polaromonas sp.
GCGTAACTCCCTGCCCCCCAAGGGGGCCGCTGCGCCTGTGGCCCGGCAAAGCCGGTTCCACGGCCCCTGCTTGAATAAAACCGCCCATCCTATGTGTCGGGCAAAAAAAAAGCCCGGTAACACGAGGTCGCCGGGCAGTAAGCCTTTTTGCTGTCACACGCAAAGGCCCCGCTCAGGGAGGAAAAGCGGGATGCAGAGACTAAAAGTAACTGCACATATTAATTTTAAGCCGAGTTTGTGAAAAATAACAATTAACGAGGCGGCGCTTTACATAAGGAAAACCATGAGAAAAGCGCCAGGAAACCAGATGAGAAGCGCGAACACCAAATTAATTGTCTGGGCACTGCGAAGCTTTGGCACAATTTGCAGATGACAACCTATGCACCCTTTCCTGCTGGCCGCCCGCGACGTTTGCGTCGTGACGCTTTTACCCGCAACCTGGTCCGTGAAAACGTGCTCACGCCGCACGACCTGATTTACCCGGTTTTCGTGACCGAAGGCAAAGGCCAGCGGGTGCCGATTGCGTCGATGCCCGGCGTGGAGCGCTTAAGCCTGGACTTGCTGCTGCCGGTGGCTGAGGAATGCGTCAAGCTCGGCATACCGGTGATGGCGCTTTTCCCGGTGATTGACGGTGCGTCGAAAACTTATGACGGAGTAGAAGCCACCAACCCTGACGGCCTGGTGCCGCGTGTGGTGCGTGAGCTGAAAAAGCAGTTCCCCAACCTGGGCGTGATGACCGACGTGGCGCTGGACCCTTTCACCACCCACGGCCAGGACGGTTTGCCCGATGAAAGCGGCTACATCATGAACGACGAAACCACCGCCATGCTGGTGCGCCAGGCGCTGTGCCAGGCCGAGGCAGGCGTGGACATCGTGGCGCCCAGCGACATGATGGATGGCAGGATTGGGGCGATTCGCAACGCGCTGGAATCCAAAGGCCACATTCACACCCGCATCATGGCCTACAGCGCCAAATACGCCTCGGCGTTTTACGGCCCGTTTCGGGACGCCGTGGGCTCGGCAGGCAATTTGGGCAAGGCCGACAAAAAGGTCTACCAGATGGACCCCGGCAACACAGACGAAGCGCTGCGTGAAGTGGCCATGGACATTGCCGAGGGCGCGGACATGGTGATGGTCAAGCCCGGCATGCCTTACCTGGACGTGGTGCGCCGCGTCAAAGACGAATTCAAAGTACCCACATTTGCCTACCAGGTCAGTGGCGAATACGCGATGCTCAAGGCCGCCGCGCAAAACGGCTGGCTGGACCATGACGCCGTGATGATGGAGAGCCTGCTGGCCTTCAAGCGCGCCGGGGCCGACGGCGTGCTGACTTATTTTGCGATCGACGCGGCCAGAAAATTGCAGTGAATCACTATTAAATCAGGAGCTGCTTGCGCACGTATTCATTGGCCTGGAGGCCAAAAATATACTCCAAATGACATCCAAAACAGGCTGAAAAAGGCTCAGACAGGTTTTTAACGTGCAAATCATTGAATTCACCGCCGACAGCCTGCGTTTTGTAGATGCCGCGCCTGCCAAGCCGCCAACGGATGGTTTTGTGTGGCTGTTCATGGAGCAGCATGAGTTTGAAGGCGCGCTGCCGCTGATTCAGCAGGCGGCCCTGAACCTGGGTGGCTCGGCGCTGCTGGACTTGCATTGCCAGGACCTGGCCAGCCCGGTGCATCCATCGCATTACGACTCCACCTCGGTGTACGACCTGATCATCTTCCGGCGGCTGGCCACGCAGGCTGAAACGCAGGCTGAAGACGACCACGAAAGGGCCATCAGCGACTACCACGGCCAGGGCGGCACAACCAAGCGGCGTGGTGAGCGACTGCCCACCTTCAACCGCATCAGCTCCAAGGCGGTGGGCTTTGCGGTGTTTGACCGCTGCCTGATCAGCGTGCACCCGCAGGGCTGCTACGCCGCCAAAAGCTTTATCCAGCGCTTTCTGGCCGATGCCAAGTTCACACTCGATGCGGCCCAGCCTGACTCTGCCTCGACCCGTAACCGCCTGCCCATTAGCCCGGCCGACCTCGCGCTGCGCATGATCAACACCATGGTCGACAGCTACCTGGACCTGCGCAAGGTTTTGAGCAGCCAGCTGGAGCACTGGCAAGCCGACCTGCTGCGGGCCAATTCACGCTTTGACAACTGGGGGGCACTGATGACGGCACGAACCCAGCTGCACGTGCTGGAAGACCTGTGCGACGAACAGCATGACGCCATGCAGGAATGGCTGGATTCGCTGCGCGAGCAACCACTGGCATCCTTCATGGGCACCGGCGAACAGGCCAGCCAGACAGCACAATTGCGGCGCGACCAGCTGGTGGCCAGAGCCCGGGACGTGATGGAACACATCGCACGCGTCATGCAGCATTCGCGGCGGCTGGAACAATCGGCCGAGACCGTGGTGCAAATTCACTTTAATGCGCAGAGCAATCGCACCAACGACGTGATGCGCACACTGACAGCCGTGACCGCCATTTTTTTGCCGCTGAACCTGATCACTGGTTTTTTCGGCATGAACTTTGAGCACATCCCGGGCCTGCATTCACCGGTGGCTTTCTGGTCCACGGTGACCTTCATGGTGTTGCTCGTGGTCGTGGTGCTAACTGTGTTTTTGCGCAAGCGCTACATTGCACGAACCGGGCGTTAAACCTGATCAAGCCGGTACTTGCCGGGCTTCGGTATTGGTCACAAACCAATCCGGCACCGCGGGCCCCCACAAGTAAAACGAGTCTTCAGGTGCGTAGCTGCCCGACACCCAGTCGGGCTGGGCAGGCACAAAGTCGATGTCGAACGAGTATTCGGCAAAGCTGCCCCACGGGTCTTTGGCGTAGTAAAAATAATTCGACCCCAGCACATGGCGGCCTACGCCCCAGCCGTCGTGATAGCCCGCGGCGCGCAGTTGCTCACTGCCCCGGCCAACGTCGTCCAGGCTGCCCACGTCCCAGCTGGTGTGGTGCAGGCCGGCGGCTTCAGACTTGACGAACGCAAACAGATGGTGGTCGCTGCCATGCGGCGTATGCATGAAGGCCACCAGATCGACCGAGCGGTCTGACAGGCGCAGGCCCAGTACGTTTTCACAGAACGTGATCATGCCCAGCACATCGGGGCTGAACAGCAGCACATGCGACAGCCAGCGTGGCCGTACCCGGGCAACGGTAGAGCGCGCTGGCGCTTTGGCCGTGCCGCGCGCCGGGCCGGGCAGCGGGTCCGCCGGGCTTTTGATGCTGGGCGACACCTTGGGCGCCACCACGAGTTGCATCATCACGCCGTCGGGGCTTTTGAGCCAAATGCCGGGGCGGGCGGCCAGCGGGTGCGCGTCGCAACCCATGCCCAGAGAGTCCACACGCTGCCTGAAGGCGGCTTCGTCTTCCGCAAAAATGCCAAACGTAATGAAGGCCAGCGCCTTGGGTGCGCCGTTGGCCACCACTTTCATCCAGCAGTGCGGGTGACCGTGGGTGTACAGGTCGACCTGTTGGTCTTTGTGTTTCACGTCCATGCCGAAGGCGGTGTAAAAAGCTACCGCAGGTGCAATGTCGGGCACGGTAAACACCACCTGGTCAATCGAATGGGCGGCCAGCACATCGGCGCGGCGCGCGCTGGCGTTTGGTTGTGTTGCTGGCGCTGTATTTGGGTCTGTCATGTCTCGTCCTCTATCGGGTTTGTCAAGATGCCAATGCCTTCAATCTCAACCTCGCACACATCGCCATGCTTCATCCACAGCGGCGGCTTGCGCGCCAGGCCAACACCTGAGGGTGTGCCTGTCACGATAACATCGCCGGGCTGCAGGCACACCGCTTCACTGAGCAGACTGACCAACGTGGCCACGTCAAAAATCAGTGATGAGGTAGACGCGCTTTGTACCACCACGCCGTTCAGGCGCGTTTCAATCTTGAGGCCGGCAGCGCCTGGCGGCAGAGCATCCGCTGTCACAAACACTGGGCCAAACGGGCCGGTGTCGTCAAAGTTTTTGCCAATCGTCCACTGCGCTGACTTGAACTGGTAGTCACGTATCGAGGCGTCGTTACAAATCGAATAACCGGCCACGTGGCTTAGCGCATCAGCCTTGGCGATGTAGCGCCCGGGCTTGCCAATCACGGCGACCAGTTCGCCCTCATAGTCCAGTTGCGTGGACACCTTGGGCCGCACAATCGGCGCACCGTGGCCCACCATGCTGGACGGAAAGCGCGAAAAAATGGCCGGGTAAGTCGGCACTGCAAAACCGCTTTCGAGCGAATGATCCACATAGTTCAGGCCGATGCAGATGATCTTGCCGGGGTTTTCAAACGGCGGCAGATAGGTGATGCTGGCCAGGTCGATGGCAGCGCCCTTGAGCAGCGCATGACCGGCGCGTGTCAAGGCTTGCGGGCCTTGCGCAACCAGCTGTGTCAGTGAACCAGGGTAGTTGGCATCGCTGGCCAGCAGGCCTTTGAAACCTGCGCCATCGGCAACGGCCAGACCGTGTTGCTGACCTTGTTGCGAGGCTTGTTTGAAACTTAAAAACTTCATGAAAACTTTCTGAATAAAAATTGAAAAA
>JANNYZ010000130.1:0-24264 GCA_031410335.1 Polaromonas sp.
TGACGCAACCCCCGTAGTCTTCGCGCACTTCGTGTCGCTGCGCCTTCCCCCCTGCTGGGGCGACATCTGCGATCCGGCAAAGCCCGCCCCGCGATGTCCTTGCCTCGAAAGCCATGGCTGCCATTCAAAATCTCAGTTAAATCCCTGACAATAGTTCCATGAACTGGCTAGAAACAATCAAATGGGACGACAGTGGGCTGGTCCCCGTCATTGCGCAGGAAGCGTCCAGCGGCGACGTGCTGATGTTTGCGTGGATGAACCGCGAAGCCCTGCAAAAAACCGCTGAACTGAAACGGGCTGTGTACTTCAGCCGGTCGCGCAACAGGCTGTGGTTCAAGGGCGAAGAGTCTGGCCATGTGCAAACCGTGCACGAAATTCGTGTGGATTGCGACAGCGATGTGTTGCTGCTGAAAGTTACTCAACTGGGCCACGAGCCAGGCATTGCCTGCCACACTGGTCGGCACAGCTGTTTTTTCAGTCTTTACAAGGACGGCCAGTGGATTGCGGTAGACCCGGTCTTGAAAGACCCGGAAAGCATCTACAAATAAGAAGTAAATATGACCACCAACGACTCCCTTGCCAGACTGGCACACATCATTGAAAGCCGCAAGATTGCCAACGGCGGCGACCCTGACACCAGCTATGTTTCGCGACTCTTGCACAAGGGGCCAGACGCTTTCCTGAAAAAAATTGGCGAAGAAGCCACCGAAACCGTGTTGGCCGCCAAGGACCTCGACTACGGCGGTTTAACGCTTGACCTGAAAAGCAGCTTTGTCGGCGAGGTGGCTGATCTGTGGTTTCACTCGATGATTGCGCTGGCGCACTATGGTTTGAGCCCGCTAGACGTGATTGCAGAGCTGGAGCGCCGCGAGGGCACCAGCGGTATTGAGGAAAAAGCCCTGCGCAAATCTAAAAATCGTGATGCTGAAGAGCGCGAAGCGGCCAAAGACCAAAGAAAGACGCCATGACCAACGACATCACCACCATCGAACCCGACGAAGGCCTGAAAACCTGGGGCTGGATCAGCTATGTGTTGCATCTGGTAGTCGCAGTAGCCGCCGTGCTGCCGGGCGCGCAGGCATCCATCACGCTACTCATCATTGCGTTGGTGATTGACATGGTCAAGCGCAGTGACGCGGCCAACACCTGGCAAGCCTCACATTTCAGCTGGCGTATTCGTACGGTGCTGTGGGCTGGTTTGCTGTATCTGGTCACGGCGCCGCTGTGGTTCTTGTTGCTGGTACCAGGCTGGATCGCCTGGACACTGATTTCCATCTGGTTTTTGTACCGCATCGTGCTGGGCATGGTTCGTATGAACGCCAACCGGGCTGTCCAGTGATGCACGCGCCTGAGAACTGCCTCTTCTGCAAAATCGCCGCTGGCACCATCCCCAGTCGTAAGGTGTACGAAGACGACGAGATATTCGCCTTCCACGACATCAACCCCTGGGCGCCGGTTCATTTCCTGATGATTCCCAAGCTGCACATTCCGTCGATGGCGCAGGCGGAGCCTGAGCACGGCGCGCTGCTGGGGCGCATGATGGTGCTGGCACCCAAACTTGCCCTCGAAAATGGTTGCAGGCCGTATCCGGAAGGCGGGTTTCGCATCGTTACAAACACTGGAGCCGAGGGGGGGCAGGAAGTCCATCACCTGCATATTCATGTGATGGGCGGGCCAAGACCATGGCTCAAGGGCTGAATTGCATAACCTTTAGAATCAAGTCATTACCAGTTAATTCTCATTTAAAGCATTAGGAGCAAATCATGGGTGGATTTTCTATTTGGCACTGGCTGATCGTGCTGCTGATCGTCGTCATGGTGTTTGGCACTAAAAAACTGCGCAATATGGGTAGCGACCTTGGCGGGGCAGTCAAGGGTTTTAAAGACGGCATGAAAGATGGCGGCGCAGCGCCGGCTGACGACAAAACAGCGGCTGTGACCAATGCGCAAGCGGCAGAAAAACCAGCCGACAAAACCACCATCGACGTAGAAGCTAAAAAGCTGTAATCGGTGATTGACCTCGGCGTCTCCAAAATCGCATTGATCGGCGCAGTCGCGCTGATCGTGATTGGCCCTGAAAAGCTGCCGCGCCTGGCGCGCACCGTTGGCACGCTGTTGGGCAAGGCGCAACGCTATGTGGCTGATGTCAAGCAGGAGGTCAGCCGCTCCATGGAGCTGGACGAGCTGAAAAAGATGAAAGAAACCGTCGAGGGTGCAGCCCGCGATGTTGAAAACTCCATCCAGACCAATGCCAGCGATTTTGAAAAATCATGGACCGACGCCGTCGGCGACGCCAGCTCATCATCGAGCTTGCCCGGCATGGAAATCTTTCCCGAGTACAAGCACCCCAAGAAGAAGTGGCGACTGAAAACCGGCGCCACGCCGCAGTGGTACAAAGCCCGTTCTGGTACGCGCACCCGCACGCAGTCCGGCGCGGCGCGCGTGGCGCGCTTCAGGCCGAGAAAATCCGCATAAATCTTGCTCCGCTGGCCTTTGCCAGCCTGCAGCGACCTAAGCCCATTCATGTCAGATCCCAACCCAGACAAGACCGAAAAACCTGACGAACTGGCAGGCACAGAGCAGCCGTTCGTGCAGCACCTGATGGAGCTGCGCGACCGCATGATCAAGGCCGTGATTGCGATTGGTGTGGCGGCGGCTGTGCTGGCGTTTTTCCCCGGCCCGGGTGCGCTCTACGACATCATGGCGGCGCCGCTGGTGGCCACCTTGCCCAAGGGCGCCACGCTGATCGCCACCAACGTGATTTCCCCGTTTGTCGTCCCGATCAAGATTTTGTTCATGGCTGCCTTCATGCTGGCGCTGCCCATCGTGCTGTACCAGGTGTGGGCGTTTGTGGCTCCTGGTTTGTACTCGCATGAAAAAAAGCTCGTCATGCCGCTGGTTGTGTCCAGTACGTTGCTGTTTTTTATTGGTGTGGCGTTTTGCTACTTTGTGGTGTTTGGACAAGTTTTTGCATTTATCCAGGGCTTTGCGCCGAAGTCGATCACCGCTGCGCCAGACATCGAGGAATATTTAAATTTCGTGCTCGGCATGTTTTTGGCCTTTGGCCTGGCCTTTGAAGTGCCGATTGCGGTGATCCTGCTGGTGCGCATGGGTGTGTTGACTGTCGCCCAACTGCGCGAATACCGGGGTTACTTCTGGGTCATTGCCGCCATTGGTACTGCACTGGTCACACCGCCAGATGCAGGCTCGATGATCATGCTGCTAGCCGTGGTCGGCGGTTTGTATGAGGTCGGTATTCTGGCCGCGCAAATGTTTGTCAAAAGCACCAAAGCGCCGGACGAAAAGACCGGATCCGAAGCGGTCTGACGCTCAGGTCGTTCAGCGGGGCAACTGCTCGCTTTTTAGCGGCTCGCCATTGGCCTGTACTTCGCGTACCTCTACGTCCACGACATCGCTTGCGTTTTGTGTATTGGCTGAGCCCGGCCACATGCCGCCCGGCGCAAACTTCTGAAATTTGCTGAAGACCATCACCGGTGTTGGTCTTTTGCCGGTGATGACTGATTTAAGCAGGCTGAGGAGCACCACGATCAGCGCTGCCAGCAGCAGGCTGATGGCAAACACCAGCCCGAAGACAGCCAGCACCAGCTTGATGAAGAAACGCACTAGCCGGCTGATGAAGTTTTGCATGCTGGGTAATTGAAGGCTAAAACCAGATTTTCAAGCTGCCCGCCCCATTACCAGCTCGATTACCAGCGTATGCCGAGTTTGCCAAACAGCTTGCTGAGCACAAACAGGGGCCCCACCCACAAGTACTGGATGTCTTCAAAAAAAGAAGGTTTTTTGCCCTCTATCTTGTGACCCACGAACTGCATGATCCAGGCGACCACAAAAATGGCCACCGACACCGGCAGAACCTGCGCGCCCATGGCGAACACCCCCGCAAACGTGATGGCTGACCAGAGCATCATGGCGACAAAAAATACCCAGGACAGGCGCGCGTAATAAACCATGCTGGCTGCCACAAAGGTGTAGGCCGCATACGGATGCAGTGCGTACATGATGCCCAGCAGGCTCAACATGATGAGCGGAATCGCCATGAAGTGGATCACTTCGTTGCCAGGGTTTTGATGGCTTTTCCCGTAGTGGGCAATCAGCTGCTCAACCCTCCGAGTTGCCAAAGGAGTGTCGGGATCCGGCTGCGTGCTACTGGTCATTGGGGGGAGTCGTCCTTCATTCTTCGGTTGACTTTACAGCCGATAGCATGAGATGCGCAAGCGTACAAACCTGCGAAAGCGCGGCGCAAAGTGGGGCTGACTGGTTACCGAGGCATTGTTTTTGCATGCTAAATTCTAGACATTGCAGTAAATCAAAGCCTCCCAGAAAGACAGCCCATGGAACTGACACCGCGCGAAAAAGACAAGCTGCTGATATTCACGGCCAGCCTGTTGGCCGAACGCCGCAAAGCGCGGGGCCTGAAACTCAATTACCCGGAGGCGATGGCACTGATCAGCGCAGCGGTGATGGAGGGCGCGCGGGACGGCAAAACCGTGGCCCAGCTCATGAGTCATGGCCGGACGATATTGACCCGAGCCGACGTAATGGACGGCATTGCAGAACTGATACCTGATATTCAGGTCGAGGCCACCTTTCCTGACGGGACCAAGCTGGTCACCGTGCATCAGCCGATTGTTTGAACTCGTTGAGAAAGACAAAACCATGACTCCAGGCGAGCTGATAACTGACGGCCCAGACCACGTTTTAAACGCAGGCAGGCGCACCGCTACCGTTGTGGTGCAAAACACATCTGACAGGCCGATACAGGTCGGATCTCATTACCATTTTTTCGAGACCAACGCGGCATTGGGCTTTGACCGTGATGCAGCACGCGGCATGCGGCTGAACATTGCGTCCGGCACGGCAGTGCGTTTTGAACCGGGCCAGCAGCGCACAGTAGAACTGGTTGACTTTGTGGGTGAGCGCAAGATTTATGGCTTCAGAGGCCTTGTCCAAGGAGCGATTTAAATGCCCCCACATTCATCACTTTGTGTATTCACTGCCCCCCCAGAGGGCGCTGGCCTCCCTAGGGGCGGCTCTAGGGGAGTCCAATAATGGCAACGATTGGAAGACGCGCCTACGCTGAAATGTTCGGCCCTACTGTGGGCGACCGCCTGCGACTGGCTGATACCGACCTGATGATTGAAGTCGAAGCCGACTACACCTTGCGTGCTGGCAGTTATGGTGAAGAAGTCAAATTCGGTGGCGGTAAAACCATCCGTGACGGCATGTCGCAATCGCAGCGCACGAATGCTGAAGGTGCAGTTGATACCGTCATGACCAACGCGCTCATCATCGATCACTGGGGCATCGTCAAGGCCGACATTGGCCTGAAGGGCGGGCGCATTGCCGCCATTGGCAAAGCGGGCAATCCTGACGTGCAATCGGGCGTTGACATCATCATTGGCCCTGGCACGGAAGTCATCAGTTGTGAAGGCATGATCGTCACGGCGGGCGGCATTGATTCGCATATTCACTTTATTTGCCCGCAGCAGATCGAAGAAGCCCTGGCCAGCGGTGTCACGACCATGATGGGTGGCGGCACCGGCCCGGCCACTGGCACCTTTGCCACCACCTGCACGCCCGGCCCGTGGAACATTGAACGCATGTTGCAAGCAGCAGATGGCTTTGCGATGAACCTGGGGTTTTTGGGTAAGGGAAACGCCAGTCTGCCTGCTGCCCTGCATGAGCAAATCAACGCAGGCGTGATTGGCCTGAAGCTGCACGAAGACTGGGGCGCCACGCCCGCCGCCATCAGCAATTGCCTGGATGTTGCCGAAGAAACTGACACGCAAGTGGCGATTCACAGCGACACGCTCAATGAATCCGGCTTTGTTGAAAATACGATTGCTGCGACCAAGGGGCGTGGCCTGTGCGCCTTTCATACCGAAGGCGCAGGCGGTGGCCATGCACCTGATATTTTGAAGGTCGTGGGCGAGGCCAACTTTCTGCCCAGCTCCACCAACCCGACCATGCCTTATACCGTCAACACGCTTGACGAGCATGTCGACATGCTGATGGTCTGCCACCACCTCGACGCCGCCATTGCCGAAGACCTGGCTTTTGCCGAGAGCCGCATCCGCAAGGAAACCATTGCTGCCGAAGACGTGCTGCATGACCTGGGTGCCATCAGCATGATGAGCAGCGACAGCCAGGCCATGGGCCGGGTGGGTGAGGTCATCATTCGCACCTGGCAGGCGGCGCACAAGATGAAGCAGCAGCGCGGCAAGCTCGACGGCGACACCGACAAGTCTGACAACTTTCGCGTCAAGCGCTACATCAGCAAATACACCATCAACCCGGCCATTGCCCACGGCATCTCGCATGAAGTCGGCTCGCTTGAAGTCGGCAAGTGGGCCGACCTGGTGGTTTGGAAACCCGCGTTTTTCGGCATCAAGCCATCGATTATTTTGAAGGGTGGTTTCATCGCCATGGCCGCGATGGGCGACCCCAACGCCTCCATCCCCACCCCGCAGCCGGTGCACTATCGCCCCATGTTTGGCGCGTTTGGCGGCGCGATTGCCAAAGGGTCGCTTACTTTTGTGTCGCAAGCTGGCCTGACTGCGGGCATCAAAGACAAATTCGGTTTGGCCAAAAATTTAAGTGCTGCGAAAAATATTCGCGGCGTGCGCAAGCAGCACATGATTCACAACGCTTATCTGCCCAAAATGGAAATTGATGCACAGACTTATGCGGTACGGGCAGATGGACAGCTGCTGACCTGTGAGCCTGCCACCAGTTTGCCGATGGCGCAGCGCTACTTTTTGTTTTGAGCTTGATATTGATTTTTTGAAAGATTGAATGCTTAAGATTTCCAAAATCATTTCCCAGGGCGCAGGCCTGGCGCCGGTGCTCGTCAAACGCGCCTCCACTATCGAGCTGGACTGGGACACGCGGCAAAAAAGCCGTTTTGATGCTGTTGACTCGCTGGGTCGCCAGCTCGGCATTTTCTTGCCGCGCGGCACGCTGGTGCGGGGCGGGGATGTGTTGGTGGCTGAGGACGGCAGTATGGTCAAGGTCATTGCTGCGCCGCAAACCGTGCTGCGCATCACGGCCCGCACATCGCATGGCTCGCCGTTTGACCTGACCCGTGCTGCTTACCATCTGGGCAATCGCCATGTGCCGATTGAACTCAAACCCGACCACCTAAAAATTGAACCCGACCATGTGCTGGCCGACATGCTGCGGGCCATGCATTTGATCGTCAATGAGGTGAGCGAAGCTTTTGAGCCTGAAGGTGGGGCGTACAGCGCAGGGGGACATTCGCACGCTGAAGCACCTGTACCTGCACCCGCTGTAGCCAAACTGCATGTGCACGGGCCAGATTGCAACCATGGGCACGGCCATCACCACTGACCCGCACCCTGTGCAAGCGACGCAAACGGCATTGCCGCCCACCAGCCTGCTGCGACTCATCTGGCTGGCCTCTCCAGCCTTGCCTGTGGGCGGTTTTTCATACTCTGAAGGGCTTGAAGCAATTATTTCACGTGCGCAAGAAGCTCCTGAAAGAATAGCAAGTGATTCGCCCGACGTGTGGATCGGCAACTGGCTGTGTGACCAGCTCGACCTGAGTCTGGCGCGCAGTGACCTGGCTGTGATGGTGCAAGCCATTCCTGCCTGGCGGGTGGGCAACCTGGGCCGCATCACCCAGCTCAATGACTGGCTGCTGCAAACCCGCGAGACGAGCGAACTGCGTGCGCAGGCCGAACAGATGGGCCGCTCGCTGTGTAGCTGGTTGCGTCACCATGACGGCATGGATGCTGCGCTGCTTGAGCACTGCGAAAATTTGCCACCCACTTACCCGATGGCTTTTGCACTGGCAGCAGCACAAACCGAGGCGGGTGTGCGCGAATGTTTGCTGGCCTACGCTTTTGGCTGGGCTGAAAACATGGTGCAAGCGGCCATCAAGTCAGTGCCGCTGGGCCAAACCGCAGGGCAGCGCATACTGGCGCGCTTGAGCCAGGCCATACCTGCGGCCGTGCAAACCGCGATGGATACACCTGAAGACGAACGGCAGGCCTTTTCACCCCTGCTGGCGATACTGTCATCGCAACACGAAACCCAATACTCAAGGCTTTTCAGATCATGAATAACACGTCATCTCTGCACCATATTGCTAACCGCACCAAAAAACTGCCCCCCCTGCGTGTCGGTATCGGCGGCCCCGTGGGCTCCGGCAAAACCACCTTGCTGGAGATGCTGTGCAAAGCCATGAAAGCCAAGTACGACCTGGTGGCCATTACCAACGATATCTACACCAAGGAAGACCAGCGCATCCTCACTGTCAGCGGCGCGCTGGATGCCGACCGCATCATGGGGGTCGAAACAGGTGGCTGTCCGCACACCGCCATTCGTGAAGATGCCTCCATCAACCTGGAAGCGATTGATCGCATGCTGGTGGACTTCCCGAACGCCGATGTGGTGTTTGTCGAATCAGGCGGCGACAACCTGGCGGCCACCTTCAGCCCCGAGCTGAGCGACCTGACGATTTACGTGATTGACGTGGCCGCCGGTGAAAAAATCCCGCGCAAAGGCGGGCCGGGCATCACCAAGAGTGACTTGTTCGTCATCAACAAAACCGACCTGGCCCCTTACGTGGGTGCCGACCTGAAAGTCATGGAGCAGGACACCATCCGTATGCGCACCACGGCCAAAGGTCTCAAACCGTTTGTCATGACCAACCTGAAAACCAATGCGGGGCTGGCCGAAGTGGTGGCTTTTATTGAAACCAAAGGCATGTTGCTGGCTGCCTGAAAGCGGCTTAGTTCAGCAGCGCTTGCGCAAACTCCCGCGCATTGAAGGTTTCCAGGTCTTCCAGCTTTTCACCTACGCCAATAAAGTAAACCGGCACAGGCCGAAGCGTTGGCGTCGCTGTCTGTCGTTCTTGGGCCCACAAGGCGATGGCGGCCAGCACACCACCTTTTGCCGTGCCATCCAGCTTGGTCACGACCAGGCCGGTAAGTTGCAGCGCTTCGTCAAAAGCCTTGACTTGGGCGAGCGCGTTTTGACCTGTGTTGCCATCTATAACAAGCAAAACTTCATGTGGTGCGGTGGCATCGGCCTTTTGCACCACACGCTTGATCTTTTTCAGCTCTTCCATCAGATGCAGTTGCGTCGGCAATCGGCCTGCGGTGTCCACCAGTACCACGTCCTTGCCGCGCGCCTTGCCGGCAGTCACGGCATCGAAAGCCACCGCCGCCGGGTCGCCGCCTTCCTTGCTGATGATCTCGACCGTGTTGCGGTCTGCCCAGACACTCAATTGCTCGCGTGCAGCCGCCCTGAAGGTGTCAGCCGCCGCCAGCAGAACAGATGCACCGCCTGTGGCCAGGTGTTTGGTCAGTTTGCCGATGGACGTTGTTTTGCCGGCGCCGTTCACGCCCGCCACCATGATGACGGTGGGGCTGTGCTGGCCAATCACCAAGGGGTGTTCCAGCGGTTTTAACAACTGGCTCAAGGCCTCGGTCAAAATATTTTTGACCGCAACCGGGTTGGTCACCCCGCTGGCCGCTACACGGCGTTTGACATCAGCCAGCAAATACTCGGTGGCTTTGACCCCCGTATCCGCCATCAGCAAGGCAGATTCGAGGTTCTCATACAGCGCATCGTCAATTTGAGTGCCCGTAAAAACGCCTGAAATGCTGGAGCCGGTTTTGCGCAAACCCGATGACAGCTTGTCCACCCAGCGCTGTCGTGCGGGGGCAAGCTGCGCGGCGGCGACAATTGCCTCAAGATCCAGTGGCGTGACGAGTGCGCTGCCGATCAAACTCTGTTCAGGTTTGCTGGCATCCGGGGATGGGTTGGCGGGTTGCGGAGATTTTTTCTTGAAGAAACTGAACATTGGGCCTGCTTTGAAGTCACATCATTCTATGAAACCCACACATCGCTCCCTATTTCCCATTTATGTACCGGTACTTTTGTCATTGATGGCCCCTGCGACATGGGCGCAAAGCCCTCCAAAAGTCGAACAGTTCACCCTCAGCAACGGCCTGACGGTGATTGTCAAACCCGACCGCCGTGCCCCCACAGCTGCCCATATGCTGTGGGTGCGGGTCGGGTCGATGGACGAGGTCGATGGCACAACGGGGGTGGCACATGTGCTGGAACACATGCTGTTCAAAGGCACGGCCACCGTCCAACCAGGTGAGTTTTCACGCCGCGTGGCGGCGCTGGGCGGCCGCGACAACGCCTTCACCAGCCGCGACGCTACTGGCTACCACCAGCAAATTCCCAGCGGCAAGCTGGAAGACGTGATGCGCCTGGAGGCCGACCGTTTTGCCAACAACCAGTGGCCCGACGACGAGTTCAAGCGCGAGATTGAAGTGGTCAAGGAAGAGCGCCGCTCCCGCACCGAGGAGTCGCCCAGGGCCCTGATGTACGAGGCAGCAAATGCCATCTCTTTCACCGCGTCACCGTACCGCCGCCCTGTGGTGGGCTGGATGAGCGATCTGGAGGCCATGACCCCGCAGGATGCACGCGACTTTTACAAGCGCTGGTATGTGCCGGGCAATGCGGCCGTTGTTGTGGCGGGTGATGTCGATGTGGCCGAGGTCAAACGCCTGGCCGAAAAATACTACGGCCCGATTGCCGCCCGCCCCGTGCCTGTGCGCAAACCGCGCGACGAGCCTGAACAAACTGGTGCGCGGCGGCTGGACTTTAAAGGCGTGGCCTCGCAGGCCTACACCAGCATGGCGTTCAAGGTACCAAAATTAGCACCTGCCGACTTGATGGATGACAAAACAGACAACCCGTCAGGCCGTGATCCGCTGGCCCTGACGGTGCTGGCCGCCGTGCTGGATGGCTACAGCGGCGCCCGCCTGAACCGCGCGCTGGAGCAGGGCGACAACAGGCTGGCCGATAGTGCGGGTGCCTACAGTGGCTTGACCGGCCGTGGCCCGCAGCTCTTTGTGCTTGACGGCGTGCCAGCAGCGGGCAAAACCACGGCCCAGCTTTCTGCCGCGTTGCGTGAGCAGGTGGCGCTGGTGGCCAAAAACGGCGTCAGCGACGCAGAGCTGAACCGCGTCAAAACCCAGTGGATTGCCAGCGAAACTTACAAACTGGACAGTGTGTTTAACCAGGCGCGGGAGCTGGGCTCAAACTGGATCAACGGCATGCCGCTGGACTTCGACAAGCGGCTGATCGCCCGGCTGCGCAGCGTGAGCGGCGCCGAAGTGCAGACGGTGGCTGCCAAATATTTTGGCGACGACCAGATGACCCAGGCCACGCTGTTGCCGCAGGCCATCGACCCCAACCGCAAACCGCGCGCCGCTGCATCAGCTACACCCACCCGACATTAAGCGTATGACATTCACTATTAAATTTATAGCTTTTAGCACACGTATCCATTGGTCTAAAGCCGTATTTGGTACCTGTTTTTATGCCTTTTTCAGTGTTGGGGCCATGGCGGCACTGCCAATCCAGAAGTTTCAGCTGGCGAATGGCGCGGTGGTGCATCTGGTTGAAAGCCCGGCCATTGCCATGCTGGACGTGCAAATTGACTTTGACGGCGGCAGCAGGCGCGACCCGCCCAGCAAGGTCGGCCTGGCCAATATGACGGCTGCGCTGCTTGACAAGGGCATCGTTGCCAAGGGAGGGCAAGCCGCTCTTGATGAAAATGCCCTGGGCGAAGCCTGGGCAGACCTGGGCGCGCAGTTTGGTGCCAGCGCAGGGTCTGACCGCTTCAGTTTTAGCTTGCGCACGCTGACGGAGCCTGACTTGCTGGCCAAAGCTGTCGCCCTTAGCGCGCGCCAAATCGCCGAACCCGCATTCCCAGACGATGTGTGGCAACGTGACAAGCAAAAAGTCATTGCCGGCATCAAAGAGTCTGACACCCGGCCTGCCACGCTGGCGCGTCGTGCCTATTCGCAGGCGGTGTATGGCGGTCACCCCTACGGTCAGGAATTTACCGAGGCGGGTGTTGCCAACATCGCCACCGCCGACATGCGCGCTTTCTATGCGGCGGCGGTGGTGGCTTGCCGGGCGCGCATCAGCCTCGTAGGAGCCATTACCCGGACTCAGGCAGAGCAGATTGCCACGGCGATGTTGGCCCGCCTTCCCCAAACACCCTGCGCCAGTGTGCCCGCCTTGCCGCCCGTGGCTGAAGTGGCACCACTTGGCCAGGCCGTCCAAAAAGCCATCCCTTTTGATGCAGCTCAGGCCCAGGTGCTGATGGGCCAGCCCGGCTACAAACGCAATGATCCGGCGTTCTTCCCGCTGCTGGTGGGCAACTACATTCTGGGCGGTGGCGGTTTTGTGTCTCGCCTGATGGCCGAGGTGCGCGAAAAGCGGGGGCTGACTTACGGCGTGTCCAGCAACTTTGCACCTGGCATGCATGCAGGTGCCTTTACCGTGAGCCTGCAAACCCGCCCCGACCAGGCACAACAGGCACTTGACGTGGCGCGTCAGGTGGTCAAGGACTTTGTGGCCAACGGCCCGACGGAGGCGGAGGTCAAAGCCGCCAAAGACAATCTGACAGGCGGTTTTGCCTTGTTGATCGACAGCAACCGCAAGCTGCTGGGCAACATCAGCAACATCGCTTGGTACGACTTGCCCACCACCTATCTGGACACCTGGACCGCGCAGGTTGACAAAGTCACGGCACAAGACATCAAGGCGGCCATGGCGGCCAAGCTGCAACCTGAGAAAATGGTGACCATCATTCTCGGCGCCAAGCCATGATTCATTGATCTGTCTACATGAAATACACCCCCCAAACCGCCATCGACAAACCTGAAAAAGACCCCGCCAAAAAGTTCGCCAAGTCAGGCAAGGTTGTTGGTCGCAAAACCGTTCCGCCCGGTGAAGTCCGCATCATCGGCGGGCTGTACAAACGCAGCAAAATCCCCGTCCCCAGCCTGCCTGGCCTGCGCCCCACGCCTGATCGTGTGCGCGAAACGCTGTTCAACTGGCTCGGGCAGGATTTAACTGGCTGGCGTTGCGCGGACGTATTTGCAGGCACCGGCGTGCTGGGTTTTGAGGCCGCCTCGCGCGGTGCGCTGGATGTCTTGGTGTGTGAGCAAGACCCGGCCCTTTGCGACAAGCTCAAGGCACTGCAAGCCAAGCTCAAGGCCAGTATGGTCAAGGTCGAACGTGGTGACGGTGTCAGCCTGCTGCGCCGCGTCAGCCCCGGCAGCCTGCAACTGATTTTTCTGGATCCACCTTATGAGTCCACTGCGTTTGAGGCGGCCCTGAAAGCCGCAGCGCAAGCCATCGCGACCCCCGGCTTTGTGTACCTGGAAGCGCCCAAGCCCTGGACGGATGAGGAACTGGCTGGCCTTGGGTTGAGTGTCCATCGCTTCGGAAAAGCCGGCGCCGTGCATTTTCATTTGCTGGTCAAGGCAGGTCCATTGGATCAAAGCGCATAATTTGGCCATGATTTCTTCAAAGCGCATTGCTGTTTATTCAGGCACGTTTGACCCTATCACCCTGGGCCACCTGGACGTGGTGCGCCGCGCAGCGGGGCTGTTTGACCACCTCATCATTGCGGTGGCGGCAGCACACCACAAAAAAACGCTGTTCAGCCTGGAGCACCGCGTTTCCATGGCGCAAATAGCGACGAGGGGACTGGGCAACGTGACGATTCAGCCCTTCAGTGGCCTGATCATGGACTTCTGCACCAGGTACGACGCCAACGCGGTGGTGCGCGGCATTCGCAACATGACTGATTTTGACTACGAAGCCCAGATGGCCGCCATGAACCGCAAGCTGGCACCGCAGGTCGAAACTGTCTTTTTACTGCCCGACGCGCCGCTGGCCTGTATCAGCAGCACGCTGGTGCGCGAGATCAGCAAGTTGGGCGGTGACGTCAGCCAGATGGTCAGCCGTGAGGTGATGGCCGCGCTGGACACAGCCAAGTCCGCCCAGGGATAAACATATGGCCTTGCTGATCACCGACGAGTGCATCAATTGCGACGTGTGCGAGCCCGAATGCCCCAACCAGGCCATTTACATGGGCAAAGACATCTACGAGATTGACCCGAATAAATGCACCGAATGCGTGGGCCACTTTGACGAACCGCAATGCGTGCAGGTCTGTCCGGTGGCCTGCATCCCGGTCAATCCGCAGTTTGTGGAGAGCAAACCCACGCTGTGGGAAAAGTACCACCGCCTGACGGGATCGACGGCCATCGCGACTGAAAAAACCGCCTGAAAAGCCTCTTTGGGGCTGTTTTCAGCTATGTTTTAGGGCTCTAGACCAATGAATACATGCGCGAGCAGCTATTAAAAATATAGCGTTTACGGCCCGCAAAACAGATCACTCCGGCACAGAAAGAGGTTTGACCGGCGCGCCAGCGCTGGCTGCGGGTTCCGGTTTGCGTGGCGGCTTGGGTCTGGGTGGTGTGCTGGTATGAATCATCATGGTGGCTTTGTCCATTTCGCCTGCCAGCAGTGCAGGCACTGCCTTTAGCGACCGGGCAATGCAGTCTTCAATCGCCACGCGGTGCTCCTGCATGGGTTTGCGCAGCACCCAGTCCACGACCTCGTCCTTGTTGCCGGGGTGGCCCACGCCCAGCCGCAGCCGCCAGTAGTCGCCTGTGCCCAGCTGCGCATGAATGTCGCGCAAGCCGTTGTGGCCGGCATGGCTGCCACCAAATTTGAGTTTGACCTGGCCCGGAACGACATCCAGCTCGTCATGTGCCACCAAAATTTCTTCAGGCTTGATTTTGAAAAACTTGGCCAGTGCAGAGACTGACTTGCCCGACAGGTTCATGAAGGTTTGCGGTGTGAGCAGCCAGACGTTTTGACCATTGATGCTGGTGCGTGCAACTTGCCCGTAGTAGCTTTTGTCAAAGGTCAGCGGCGCTTTCAGTTCGCGCGACAGCGCATCGATCCACCAAAATCCCGCGTTGTGCCGGGTGGCTTCGTATTCTGCGCCTGGGTTGCCCAGGCCAACGAACAGTTTGATCATCTTTGAACTTCCATCACGTCATTTTAAAGTGCCATAAAAAAAGCCCTTGCTCTGGTGAAAGAGCAAGGGCTTTGACGGTTAAAGCAGTCAGCGCGTGCGCTTATTTTTTCTTGGCAGCGGGCGCTTTGGCGTCTGGCTTGGCGGCTGCGGCTGCTTTGCCTGCAGCTGCTTTGGCGGCTTTAGGGTCGACCGGTGCGGCAGCGGCTGCAGCTGCTGCGGCGTCAGCTTCGGCTTCAGCAGAAATCGCAGACACAGACACCAGAACAGGATTGGCCTGACCTTTGACAACGAACTTCACGCCTTTTGGCAGGGTGATGTCCTTGACGTGCAGGGACGCGCCTTTTTTCAGGCCGCTCAGGTCGATGGCGATGAATTCAGGAATGTCTGCCGGGAAGCAGGAGACCGTCAACTCGGTCAACACGTGGTTAACCAGGCAGTTTTCAGCTTTGACAGCTGGCGACTCTTCTTCACCACTGTAGTGCAAAGGCACTTTGACGGTCATTTTGGTCTTGGCTTCAACGCGCTGGAAGTCAATGTGCAAAACTTGTGGCTTGTACGGATGCATCTGCAAATCGCGCAGCAGCACTTTGTGTTCTTTGCCGGCCAGTTCCATGTCGAGAATCGACGCGTGGAACGCTTCTTTTTTGATGGCATGGAACAGGGCGTTGTGATCGAGTTCGATCAACAGCGCATCGCCAGTTCCACCATAAACGATACCGGGCGTGCGGCCGGTGATGCGGAGACGGCGGCTCGCACCCGTGCCCTGCTTTGCGCGCTCAAAAGCGACGAATTTCATAATTTACTCCAGATAAGGGCAGGCCGCGACCAGCTTTGCCCCGTTTAAAAAGACAACACGGCGGGCCGTGTTGCCGCTTTTTGCCTCAGATCAGAACCGCTTGGTCCTGGTCTGAAAACAAACTCATCACCGACTCACCTTTGGCAATGCGCTGAATGGTTTCAGCGATCAATGGCCCCACGGAGAGCTGGCGGATTTTGGTACAGGCCCTGGCGCTGTCGCTCAGGGGAATGGTGTTGGTAATCACGACTTCATCAAGCGCATCGCCCTGGGCAATGCGGTCAATCGCCGGGCCCGAGAAAATCGGGTGCGTGCAATACGCGTAAACTTTTTTGGCGCCGCGCTCTTTCAGCACTTCAGCGGCCTTGACCAGCGTGCCGGCGGTGTCAATCATGTCGTCCATGATGACGCAGTTGCGGCCTTCAATGTCGCCGATCACGTGCATGACTTCCGACACATTGGCTTTGGGCCGACGCTTGTCAATAATCGCCATGTCGCAGCCCAACTGCTTGGCCAGTGCGCGTGCGCGAACCACGCCGCCCACGTCAGGCGACACGACCATTAAATCCTGGTAATTTTTCTGCCGCAAGTCGCCCAGCAGCACGGGCGATGCATAAATGTTGTCCACCGGGATGTCAAAAAAGCCCTGAATCTGGTCGGCGTGCAGGTCCATCGTCAAAACGCGCGACACGCCGACAGCCTGCAACATGTTGGCGACCATCTTGGCGGTGATCGGCACACGGGCTGAACGCGGGCGGCGGTCTTGCCGGGCGTAGCCAAAGTAGGGAATGACAGCAGAAATGCGCTCTGCCGACGCACGCTTGAGCGCATCGACCATGATGAGCAATTCCATCAGGTTTTCATTGGTGGGTGCGCAAGTGGACTGCACCACAAAGACGTCACGGGCGCGTACGTTCTGCTGAATCTCAACCGTCACTTCGCCATCAGAAAAGCGGCCCACATGGGCAGCACCCAGCGATATGCCCAGGTGCTGGGCAATTTCAAGAGCCATGCTCGGGTTGGCATTGCCAGTGAACAGCATGAACTCGGGGTGGTGCGTTTGCATGTGGGGCCCGGCGTTTATCGACATTGGCGTGGCAGAAGTTGATGTAGAAAAAGCTAACCCAAACGGTACCGGCTCGTGCACTGCACGAGCCGGTATAAGACCGGACCGGCGCGTGCACTGCACGAGCCGGTACAAGTTTTGGCAGGGGTGGAAGGAGTCGAACCTGCGAATGCCGGAATCAAAATCCGGTGCCTTAACCAACTTGGCGACACCCCTACACAGGACAGAAGCATGACGTTCAACTTGCGTTCAACATCATGCAACCAACCCATAAACTGTCAATCAACCTTCTTTGCTACCAGCCTGAACTACCAATTGCTCAGCGGATGGGCTTGCAAATTGCTGCATTTGCGAACTTTCCAGCCCTCTGGATGGACTGAAAAATCGGCACTTGCACCCTGCGCGAACGGCGCAAAAACCGCACTCCCTGAGCCAGTCATCCTGCCTTCAAGTTGCTGTGCAGCCAGCCAATCTATTGACTGGGCAATCTGCGGGCAGAGCTCTTGGGCCACTGGCTGCAAGTCGTTATGACCAAACCCGAAGATTTGAGCCGGATTATTTGCAGCAAAGCCTCGGATTGTAGCAGTTTCAGAATCGCGTTTGAGCGCACGCGAACTGAAAATAGCAGGTGTTGACAGTCCCTGGGGAGGCTTGACCACCAAAAAGTCCGCAGCCGGCAGGGTGATGGGGATGATCAGTTCGCCCACGCCTTCAACCCAGGCGTGACCGCCCGACAGAAAAAACGGCACATCGGCTCCGAGTTTGAGGGCCAGCGAGAGCAACTCATCACGCGGCAATTTGACGCCCCACAGCCGCTGCAATGCCAGCAAACAACTCGCTGCATCCGACGATCCGCCGCCCATGCCTGCCTGAGAGGGGATGCGCTTTTCAAGGCTGATGTGTGCGCCGAGCGATGTGCCGCAGGCTTGTTGCAATGCTTTGGCAGCGCGTACCGTCAGATCGTCCTCGGGCAGCAGCACATCACTTTCGGCGCCCACATCAGCGCGGCTGATCTGGCCGTCTGTGCGCAGTTCGACATGCAGCGTGTCGCACCAGTCGATCAGCATGAACACCGACTGCAGCAGGTGATAGCCGTCGGCGCGCCGCCCGGTGATGTGCAGAAAAAGGTTTAGCTTGGCTGGCGCGGGAATGTCGTAAATGGCTTTCATGGGTTCAGCACAATGCGCAAGTCGGCGACCGGGGCCGGGTTTGTTCTTTTGGCGTTGATGCGGCCGTCAGGCTGCTTTGACAAGTCGGCCACCCAGCCTGGCGTGGGGGTGTCAATTCCCGCCAGCCAGTCGAACAGGGCTGACATGGGCACAGCAGTGCCTGTCAGTTGAGCCAGAAGTTCGTCGGTAGACGCAAAGCGCCGGGTCGTACTGCCTTGCTCGAGCAAAGCCTCAGACGGTGACCAGCGCACGATGCCCAGTATGCTGCCCAACGGACTGATCAGCCGCAGCTCTCCGCTGCTGGCCTGGCCTTTGAGCTCAAAACCTGCGAAAAAGGCCTGGGGTGGTTCGCTTTGCACCTGCAAACCGATACGGCCTGACCAAAAAGTCGGTAAAACGCCGTTTTTAGCCTCGATTTGGGTATCATTTATGCCTGTAACGCCCTGTTTATGTGCGCAAGCAGCTACTAAAAGCGTAGCAATCAACAGACAGAGTCGCAGCAAAAAAGCTGGCATGTTGCGGCTCAGAGCCGTACCTTCAGACGTTTGAGCGTCTCAAGCAGCGTCTCGTTTTCAGGGTTCAGCAGCTGGCCTTCCCGCCAAATGGCTATCGCTTTGTCGCGCTGGCCCATCGTCCACAGGACTTCGCCGTAGTGCGCTGCAATCTCGGCATCCGGTTTGGTTTTGAAGGCGTCAGCAAAAATCTTGACCGCCTCGGCATTGTTGCCCATGCGAAATTCAACCCAGGCCAGGCTGTCGCGAATAAACGGGTCGTTAGGTACAAACTCCAGCGCTTTTTTAATCAGTTGCTTGGCTTCTGGCAGGCGGATATTGCGTTCTGCAAATGAATAGCCCAAGGCGTTGTAGGCGTTGTAGGCATCGGGTTTGATCTCAATCACGCGGCGCAGCAGGCGTTCCATTTCAGGCAACTGGCCCAGCTTTTCAGCCATCATGGCCTGGTCGTACAACAGATCGGTGTCGCGTGGCGACGTTGTCACGGCTTGGGCCAGCAGGTCGTGAGCCAGTTTGTACTGCTTCAAATCCCGCAGCAGGCCGACTTCAGCCAGCAATTTGAGCCGCGCGTCCTCGGGGTTGCGCTCTGGCAGGCTGCGAATCAATTGCCGGCCTTCCGCCAGCTGCCCGCGGCTGGCCAGGATGGACGCGCGCCTGGTTTGCGCCTGCATCATGTCAGCCGAATTTTCAATCTTGTTGATCCAGGCTTCGGCACCTGCAAAATCCTTGCGCTTCTCGGCTATCTGCGCGAGTGCCAAATAAGCCTGGGCGAGGCCCCGGTCGGGCTCGTCTTCCTCACTTTTCTGGCTGGCCGCCAGGTTCAGGGCCACATAGCGTTCGAGCGAGGTTTGTGCCTGGGCCAGCTGGTTGTCCTGCAACTGCAAGGAGCCCAGCACCAGCCAGGCGGGCGCATAGCCGGGCTTGTCCCGGATCACGGTCTGGAGTTCAGTGGCCGCCTCACCGTAGCGCGTAGCGTCCAGCAGGCCGCGTGCGTAACCCATGCGGATCTCGGGAATGGCTTTCGGATTGCTGGCAAAGTATTTTTTAACCACGGCTTCAGCTGCCGGCAGTTTCGGGTTCATCAGCTCCAGCGCCACCAGCGCCGGGCCTTCCGCCTGCGCGTTGGCTGTCTGGCCCCTTTGGGCCGCGTCCAGCGCGCCATCAGCATCACCAGCGGCCAGGCGCATGCGGCCTACCGTCGTCCATGCCGCCGCTGCGGTGGTCGGGTTGATGACGTAAGTGCCCAGGGCGTTTTCAACCACCGTAGCGGCCAGCTTCTTGTCACTGACGCGGGCGTAGGCAGTCGGAATGGCCGAAATGGCAAGCGAGCGGTCGGCGACGGTCGCCAGTTCAATGCCCTTTTTGAGGGGCTCCAGCGTGTCCTGAATGCGGTTCAGTGCAATCAGGATTTGCAGCACGTAGCGGTTGGGGTCTCGGTTGGCGGGCTGGGCTTGGCGCCAGGCCAGTGCCGCCTGCAATGCCGCATCGCCAGAACGCGATTGCAGGGCAATTTCTATGGCTCGCTGATACAGCTGGGAATCATTGGTTTTGCGCGCTGAATCGAGGATCAGCGCATAGCCAGCACCTGCGTCGCCCTCACGGGCTGTGATCTCGCCTATCAGCAGGCGGTAAAACAACTCTGCGTCCAGCGGCGATGACTCTTGCGCAGGAGTTTGCCGGCTTTGCGTCAGCTCGCTGACTGCGGGTGCGGTGGCTGGTCCACTGTTTTGGGCCCAAAGTGCAGGCCCGACAAGGTACAAACCGCAAAAAGCCCCAATGAGTAATTTCTTCATTCGGCCATGATAATTGAAGCCCATCTTTAACACTTTTGATCAGCCGATGCCCTCATGCCCGAACTCCCCGAAGTAGAAGTCACCCGCCTCAGTTTTGCCAGCCGCATTGCCGGTGCACACATCAACACGGCGCAAATTGGCAAGCCCTTGCGCTGGCCACTGGGCTGCGCCCCGCAGACACTGCATGGACAGCAAGTGTTGGGTGTGCGCAGGCGCGGCAAGTATTTACTGGTCGATTTGAGTGCCGGCTTGTTGCTGGTGCATTTGGGCATGTCGGGCAGCATCAGCTTTGGTCACGATTTGCCAGCGCCGGGCAAGCACGATCATTTTGAGCTGACGACCAGCCATGGAACGCTGCGCCTGCATGACCCGCGCCGCTTTGGCGCGGTGGTTTATGCGCTGGATGAAAACGACGCCTCGGCGTATAAATTGCTGGGGCGCCTGGGTGTTGAGCCTTTGAGTGACGCTTTTGACGCCCCAGGCTTTCAGGCCGCCCTCAGACTTAAAAAATCTGCGATCAAGCAGGTGCTGCTGGCAGGCGAAGTGGTGGTGGGCGTTGGCAATATCTATGCGTCAGAAGCGCTGTTTTTAGCCGGCATCCGGCCTACCACGCGGGCTTCGCGCATCAGCAAGGCGCGCAGTGCACGGCTGCACGCGGCCATACGCCAGGTGCTGGCGCGAGCGATTGCCAAAGGCGGCAGCACCCTGAATGACTTTTCAAATGCAGACGGGCAGACTGGCTACTTTCAACTCGAGGCAATGGTGTATGACCGGGCCGGCCTGCCGTGTAAGGACTGTGGCGGCCTCATCAAGGGGATTCGGCAAGGGCAACGCTCCACATTTTTCTGCCTCACATGCCAAAAGCCCTGAGCTCTCATGGCTTGGCCTGTGGCCGGTAGCGCGGCGCAATGCTATATTGAACAGTCACAAATCATGGACACACATGTCTTTTAACGAACAATTCGATCAGCACGGCGCATGGCGGCGCGAGTTTGCATTGCGGCTCAAGTTGCTTGCCGAATGGATGAAAGACCACGACCTGTTGGACGCCGCTGTCGAAGAGCGCCTGCACAGACTGGAAACGCAGGTACGGTCTGACAAGGTCATGGTCGCTTTTGTGGCCGAGTTTTCACGTGGCAAGTCCGAGCTGATCAACGCCATCTTTTTTGCCGGCTACGGCCGCCGTATCATGCCCGCCAGCGCCGGCCGCACCACCATGTGCCCGACTGAACTGGGCTACGACGCTGATGTGCCGCCCTGCCTGCGCCTGTTGCCCATCGAAACCCGCCTGCAGACCCAAGCCCTGATGGAGTGGCGCGCGGTGCCTGAAAAATGGACGCGGGTTGACCTGGACGTGAACGACCCCAGCCAGTTGGCATTGGCGCTTGAAAAAGTAGCCGAGGTCAGACATGTGACCAAACAGGAGGCAACCGCTCTGGGTTTTTGGCACGACGAAAACATTGACGACAACCCGCTGGTTGGGCCGGACGGCCTGATCGAAGTGCCCCGGTGGCGCCACGCGCTGATCAACATTGCGCACCCTCTGCTCAAGCAGGGCCTGGTGATTCTGGACACGCCGGGGCTCAATGCGATTGGTGCCGAGCCGGAATTGACAGTGAGCCTGATTCCGCAAGCGCACGCGGTGGTGTTTATTCTGGCGGCCGACACCGGCGTGACCAAATCGGACCTGGCCATCTGGCGTGAGCATTTGATCACCGAAGACGATGAGAATATTTCTCGTCTGGTGGTGCTGAACAAAATCGACACCTTGTGGGACGCACTCTCGTCGCCAGAACAAATTGAGGCACAAATACAGCGCCAGCGCAGCAACTCGGCTGAAATCCTCGATTTGCCAGTTGAGCAGGTGATACCTGTGTCGGCACAAAAAGGACTGGTTGCCAAAGTCACCCGCGACCATGCCTTGCTGGCAGCCAGCCATCTGCCTGACCTGGAACTGGCCCTGGCCGAGGGCATCATGGGCAAACGCCAGCGGATTTTGCGTTCTGCCGTGGCGACCGGTATTGCCGAGTTGCGACTGGAGGCTGGCCGCTCAATTCACATTCGCCGCCGCGACCTGGCTGAGCAGATGGACGAGTTGCGAGGCCTCAAAGGCAAGAACGCGTCGGTCATCAGGCACATGCGCACACGCATTGAACAAGAGCAGACCGAGTTCGACACCAGTGGCGCCAAAATTCACGCTGTACGTTCAGTTCACCTCAAACTGCTGCGCGAAGTGTTTCATTTGCTGGGCACACCTACATTGAAAAGTGAACTGGCCGAACTGACTCACACCCTCAAGCAGCCGGGCATCAAGTTTGGCGTTAAAAAAGCTTATGGCCTGACTTTTGACCGCTTGCGCGAAGCACTGCAAAAGGCGCAAACCATCAGCGGCGAGATTCACACCATGCTGATGGCGTCTTTCAAGCAACTCAATGCGGAATTCGGGTTTTCCTTGCAGGCGCCCAAAGCGCCCGAACTGACCCGTTTTGAAAACGACCTCAACCTGATTGAGCGTAGCCATCTACAGTACCTGGGCGTCAGCAATGTGATCAGGCTATCGCAAGCTGATTTTTCAGAGCGCCTGGTCCGGGCTCTGGCAACACGGCTGCGCGTCGTGTATGAATCGGCTTTGGGTGAACTTGAACTTTGGAACAAGTCAGCGGCATCGCAACTCGATGCACAACTGCGCGAAAGACGCCGCAATTTTGGCCGCCGCATCGAGGCGATTGAGCGCATTCAGAGCGCCGCGTCCGGGCTGGACGAGCGCATCAGCGAAATTGACGTGCATGAAGAACAACTTGATTTGCTGGACAGCAAGCTGACAGAGTTGACCGAGCACCTGTCTGGCAGACCCGCCATGCCTGCAGTTGACATGGCAGAGGCCGATGAGCAAGACACGGTGTTCGATACCACCTCTGTCTGAAGTCCGGCGCACGTGACGCAAGACTTTGCAGCCCGCCTGGTGGCGTGGCAAAAAACGCATGGCCGCAACAGCCTGCCCTGGCAAAACACCCGCGACCCTTATCGTGTTTGGCTGTCTGAAATCATGCTTCAGCAGACCCAGGTGGCCACTGTGTTGGGTTACTACACACGGTTTTTAGAGCGTTTTCCATCGGTCAGCGAGCTGGCAGCAGCGACGCCTGACGATGTGCTGGCCTTGTGGAGCGGCTTGGGCTACTACAGCCGTGCGCGCAACCTGCACCGCTGCGCGCAAGATGTGGCGGCGCTGCACGGCGGGCAATTCCCACGGTCTGCAGAGCTGTTACAAACCCTTCCCGGCATTGGACCTTCAACAGCCGCGGCGATTGCGTCGTTTTGCTTTGCAGAGCGAGTGGCGATTCTGGACGGCAACGTCAAGCGCGTGCTCACGCGGGTGCTGGCTTTTTCCGATGATCTGGCTCTGGGCAAAAACGAGAAGCAGTTGTGGGTCATTGCCAATAGCCTGCTGCCCGAAACAAACCTGGTTCAAGCCATGCCGCGTTACACCCAGGCCGTGATGGACCTGGGAGCCACGATTTGCACCAGCCGTAAACCGCAGTGCCTGCTTTGCCCGGTGCAAGACATGTGTCTGGGTTTTGCTAAAGGTACACCGGAAAAGTATCCCGTCAAAACCAAAAAACTCAAACGCAGCGCAGAGCGCCTGAGCCTGCTGTGGGCTGAACGGCCTGACGGTGCAGTGTGGCTTGAGCGAAGGCCTGCGTCGGGCATTTGGGGTGGGCTTTACTGCCTGCCTGTTTTTGAAAATGACGATACGCTGCTGGCATTTTTGCCTGCACGCAGTCGTTCGCGTGTTCAGCATTTACCGGTTTTCAAACATGTGCTGACGCACAAGGATATGCATTTGAGTCCGGTGATTGCAGGGTTTTCTGTCCATCAAAAAATACCATCAGCCGATGAGGTGGTTGGCGGCTGGTTTTTACCCGGCGAATGGCCTTTGCTGGGCTTGCCAGCACCGATTCGCAAGCTGCTCGAAACAGCGCCGACCGCTACCGCCTAGCGCGCATCGAGC
>JANNYZ010000131.1:0-8277 GCA_031410335.1 Polaromonas sp.
TTCTTCCAGAATTTGCCCGTCCATGGCCTCGCGGTAGCTCAGCACCGAGCCAATGTCCTCGGGTGCGTAGCGCTGGCCCACGCTGGAATAAATACCGACCTGCTTGAACAGATTCGCCATGCCAAAGGTGCGTGCCTCGTCGGCCACGATGGGCACGATTTTGGGGCCCAGCTCCGCATCTTTCAGTAAGCCGCCCAGCATGCGCACAAAGGCCATGGTGGTGCTCATTTCCTTGCCGTCTGCCTGCAAGGCGAAAGCAGCGTAAGAGGGTAGGGCGGGAACGGTGACCACGCTCGCCGTCGTGTCGCGCATGGGCAGGTAGCCGCCCAGCGCTGCGCGTTTGGCATGCAGGTATTGCATCTCGGGGCTGCTGGCTTCGGGTTTGTAAAAGTCAATCCGCGTGGCTTGCTCGTCGGTCAATGGCAGGTTAAATCGGTTTCTGAAACCAATCAAATCAGTTTCGTCAAACTTCTTTTGCGAGTGCGTGGTCATCTTGCCCTGGCCTGCGCTGCCCATGCCGTAGCCCTTTTTGGTGTGCGCCAAAATCACCGTGGGTTGGCCCTTGTGGGCGGCAGCGGCTGCATACGCGGCGTGGATTTTCACCAGGTCATGGCCGCCACGTTTGAGGCGGTCGATTTGCTCATCTGTCATGCCCTGCGCCAGTCGTGACAGCTCTTCGTTTTGGCCAAAAAAAGTATCGCGGTTAAAGCGGCCGTCTTTGGCGGCAAAGGTTTGCATTTGCCCGTCTACCGTGTTGGCAAAGGCCTTGGCCAGTGCGCCGGTGGTGTCGCGTGCAAACAGGCCGTCCCAGTCACTGCCCCACACCAGTTTGATGACGTTCCAGCCCGCGCCAGCAAACAGCTTTTCCAGCTCGTCGATGATGCGGCCATTGCCACGCACCGGGCCATCGAGCCGTTGCAAATTGCAGTTGACGACCCAGACCAGGTTGTCCAGCCCCTCGCGCGCGGCCAGCGTCAGCGCGCTCATCGATTCAGGCTCGTCCATCTCGCCGTCGCCAAACACGCCCCACACTTTGCGGCTGTTGCAGTCCAGCAACCTGCGGTGCGTGAGGTAGCGCATAAAGCGCGCATGGTAAATCGAGCTGATCGGCCCGATGCCCATCGAGCCGGTGGGGAACTGCCAAAAGTCAGGCATCAGATAGGGGTGCGGGTAGCTGCACAGGCCTTGCGAATCACCTGCGGTGAGCTCCTGACGATAAAAGCGCAAATCGTTTTCCGTCAAACGGCCTTCCAGATAGGCCCGTGCATACACGCCGGGCGCGCTGTGCGGCTGAAAAAACACCAGGTCGCCCCGGTGCTGGATGATGGCCCCCACGCTTGCCACTTCGTGTGCTGCGCTGCCCCCCGAGGGGGAGCTGCCTTGCTCGGGGCGGCCCGTCGCTGCGGCAACGTAGCTTCTCGCGTGAAAGAAATGGTTGAATCCAGTCTCAAACAAATCAGCCGCGCTGGCGTAGCTGGCAATGTGGCCGCCCAGCTCGCTGGACCCGCCCGTTTCAGCCTGGTTGGCCCGCACCACCATCGCCAGCGCGTTCCAGCGCATCAACGCGGCAATGCGCTCCTCAATCGCCAAATCGCCGGGGAACACCGGTTGCTCATCGACATGAATGGTATTGACATACGGCGTGCACAGCTCGGGCTGCCAGCCGGTACGGTGGGCACGCGCAGTGCGGCTTAAGTCGTCAAGAATTTGCCGGGCCCGAGCCGGGCCCTGAGCCGCGATGAGCGCCTCAAACGCTTCACGCCATTCGGCTGTTTCTTGCGGGTCTGGGTCTAGCGTCAGATGTGTGTGGTCGATGTTCATTGCCCATCACTTTACGCAATATCGCGCCAAAGGTGCTGCTTTAAAATCAGGTAAATTGACTTAGAGCGGCACAATATGCTGATATTTAACTGAATTCAAACCAATGCAGCTCGATAACCTCGATTTAAAGATTCTTGATGAATTGCAACGTGATGGCTCTTTGTCCAACGTCGAGCTGGCTCGGCGCGTGCATTTGAGCCCCTCGCCCTGCCTGGCGCGCGTCAAGGCGCTGGAGGCAGCCAAGGTGATTGACCGCTATGTGGCGATTGCCAACGCGACGGCACTCGGCCTTGGGTTGAGTGTGTTCATTTCGATCAGCCTGCGCAGCCAGAGCAAGGACGCCCTGGCCGAGTTTGAGCGCCGCGTCGTCGAGCACGACGAGGTGATGGAATGCTATTTGATGACCGGCGACAGCGACTATTTGATTCGCGTCGCGGTGGCCGACATCGGCGCGCTGGAAAAATTCATTTTGAACCAGCTCACGCCGATACCGGGCATTGAAAAAATCCGCTCCAGCTTTGCGCTGAAGCAGGTGCGGTACAAAACGGCGCTGCCGCTACCGTCTTTATAAAATCGAAAATGCTATCTAATTTATAGCTGCTTGCGCATGTATCTATTGGTCTGGAGGCCTAAAAGATACCTAAAAAGCAGAAAAACGGCCTGAAAACAGCCGTTCTGCCTTACTGCGGCTCAATCTTTGCAGCAGCAATTGCTTTGGCCCACTTGGCGGTTTCCAGCTTGCTGCGCTGGGCCAGGGCTTCGGGCGTGCCGGGCTCTACGGCAAAGCCGATGCCAGCAAATTTCTCCTGAATGTCTTTGCTTTGTGCGGCGGCGTTGATGGCCTGGTTAAGCTTGGCGATGATGTCTGGCGGTGTGCCTGCGGGGGCAAACATCGCAAAGTAGGCGATCAGCTCATAGTCTTTCAAACCCAGAGCCTCATTGACGGTAGGCAGCTCAGGAATGGCGGCTGAGCGCTTGGTGGATGTGACGGCCAAGCCGCGCACCTTGCCGCCTTTGACCTGCGGCAACATCACGCCAAAGTCCGCGGTGAACACCATCACCTGGCCGCCAATCAGGTCGGTCATGGCGGCAGGGCCGCTTTTGTACGGCACGCTGGTGGTCTCGATCCCGGCCATGGCGGCCAACATTTCGGACGACACCAGCTGCGATGTGCTGGCGCTGGCCACAGTCAACAGGCCGGCTTTGGTTTTACCGAGGGCGACCAGTTCTTTGAGCGTCTTGACGGGCACGTCATTGTTGACCGCCACGATCAGTGGCAGCGAGCCCATATAGCCCAGCGGCGCAAAGGCGGTGTCCTGGTCGTAGGGCAGCTTCTTCATCAGGCTTTTCAGGGCCGCGTTGGTGCTGTTGGTGCCAATCAGAATGGTGTAGCCATCAGCCGGCGACTTGGCCACCGCATCGGCGCCCAGCATGCCGTTCACGCCGGCGCGGTTTTCAACCACGATGGTCTGGCCCAGGGTTTCGCTCATCTTGGCGGCAAAGGCGCGGCCAATCTGGTCAGTGGCGCTGCCTGCGGCAAACGGCACGATGGCCTTGATGGGTTTGTTGGGATAGGCCTGACCAAATGCAGCGCAGGACACGCTGACCAAAGTTGCCAACATCAGGGATTTAAATTTCATGGGTGTCTCCAGTTAAGAATCATTGATTGACCGGCGTATCGGGCGGGTCTAGCGCCAGGCTCAGGATGGCAGAACCCAGACACTTGCCATGCGCGTCCAGGCACAGCGAACGGGTCACCCCGCCGCCCAGCGCGTCGTGCAGCACGAAGTTTAAAGCCCCGAGCTGCGGCAGCACGTAGCGCTCGACTTCTCCTTTGGCGATGCCGGCGTAATGCTTCTTGACGCGTTCGGCCGTCACCAGCCGTTCGATGGCGGGGAAGTCCTTGATGTCATAGGCGATCACTGACAGGGTAGAGCGCTGGCCTTTGTCTCCGGCGCGCGAATAAGCGATGTCTCTGAGCAGCACTTTGTTGGGCATTAAACCTCCAGCAATGTCACGGATGTTGGTGCCCACTGACGCGGGATCAGCACCGAAGCGGCGGCGATCACCTCGCGCACCGACTGCGTCACCCCGCCGCCGCTGGCCGGCCCATTGATATACAGGGCCTCGACTTCGTGGGCGACAAGCTCGGCCTCAGCCCGCGTTGCCACGCGCATGGCTGCACGCGCACGAACCTCATATGCGCTGTATCCCTCTGTCAAATCCTGGCCATGTATCGCGTTGATGCCAATCAGCTCAAAGCGGCTGTCCAGTGCCTTGACATCTGCCAGCCGCTCTTGAAGCACGCTAAGAGCCAGTTGCCCGCGCTCCTGCGCACCCAGGCCTGCATAAGAGATTTGCCCTTCGCCAATGAACCCGTCGCGGTGGCCCACCGTGACTTTCAGCTGGTCTGGCCGCTGCCTGCCTGTGGCACCCTCTACCTGCACGCGGTCCGGGCCGATTTGCGTTAGCGTCACCTTTGAAAAGTCCGCCACCACATCCGGCTGCAGATAAGCCGCCGGGTTTTCAATTTCATAGAGCAGTTGCGACGCACAGGTCTGAAAGGTCACGCAGCCGCCGGAGCCCGCCACTTTGGTGATGACCGCGCTGCCGTCACGGGCAACCTCCGCCAGCGGAAAGCCCAGCCGGGCTAAATCAGGCACGTCACGGTAGCCGGGGTCTGCAAAATAGCCGCCCGTGATTTGCCCCGAGCATTCAAGCAAATGCCCCACCAGCACGCCTTTACCGAGCTTGTCCCAGTCGGCCATGGCCCAGCCAAATTCGTGGATCAGCGGTGCCAAAAACAGGGCTGGGTCTGCCACGCGCCCGGTGATGACCACGTCTGCGCCCTGGGCCAGCGCATCCACGATGCCCCCAGCGCCGATGTAAGCGTTGGCCGAAATCACCGAGCCGGTCAGGGAGTCCAGCGTGTCGCTGCTTTCCAGCAAAGGCAGCGGCTGGTTTTGAATTTGCATCAAGACATCGTCACCCAGCACCACCGCAACCGTCAGCTTGTTGATGCCCAGCTCGCGCGCCACCCGAATCACCTCATGCCCAGCGGCTAGTGGATTTGCAGCGCCCATGTTGCTGATGATTTTTACACCCTGAGCCACGCAGGCTGGCAGCACGGCGCGCATGCGCGCGGCCAGCATTAAGTCAAAGCCCAGATGCACGTGTTGGCTGCGCTGCAGTTGCGCTAGCGCTATCGTGCGCTCGGCCAGGCATTCAAACACCAGGTAGTCCAGTTCGCCTTTTTCGGCCAGCTCAATGGCCGGGGGAATCCGGTCGCCGGCGTAGCCAGCGCCTGCGCCTATGCGCAAAATTTGCCGGGAGGGTTTTGAGGGTGTCATGCTGTTTGCTATTTATTCAGGAGCTGCTTACTCACGTATTTATTGGCCTGAAGCGTTAAAAGAGCATCAAAAAAGGACAAAATCGCTGAAAACTGCTTCAATGCCACCCGCTTCAGCTACCGCTTGCCGGAGTTGCCGAGCAGGGGCGCCTGCAGGCTCGGCGACGCTTCAATCGCATCGATTTTGGCAATCAGTTGGTCGCGGCGCTGGTTGAACTCGTCCAGTTGCTCGGGCCCCGGGTCACTGCTTGCCATGTCGACAAACTGCACCAGACGCCGGGTGCCGTAAGACATCTGGTTAAGCCGGGTCTTCAGGGCTTCCAGCACTTCTTCGTCACTGCATGGCACAACATTGGCATGCCATATGGCCATGTGAAAGTTAAAAGCGTTGGGCATGCCAAATTTGTCTGACAAACGAATGCAGGCGGTCAGAATTTGCGTGCACAGTGACGACAGCGCGCTGCGGTTGATGGGGCCTTCAACCAGTATCAGGAAGTAGCCGTCACCCATGCGGGCAGCCGTGTCAATGTCACGCGCCACCCGGTTCAGGACATGGCCCAGTTGCTTGAGCATGGCGTTTTGCTTTTCCGGGCTGAGCGATGCCATCAGCGGCGCGTAGTCAACCCAGCGCAGCATGATCACGCCGCAGCCCAGCTTGAGCTGGGTGGCGCGAAGCAGCATTTGCGGCAGGCGTATTTTGGCCACGCGCTCCTGCACCAGGCCGGTGATGGCATCGTAGTTGTCCAGTGCGGCAGCCAGCTCGGTCGACAGCAGGGACGTGCGGCTGCGCCAGACCAGTGCCAGCATCAGCCAGAGCAGGCCCAAAATGGCAGAAAAAACACCCGCTACCTGCGCAAATTCAACTTGTGGCACCCAGCCCAGGTTGTAGGCCAGCCTGGCCATGGTGGCCAGGCCGATGGGCACCAGGCCCACCATCAGCACGGCGTTCCAGCGCTGGCCGCGCAGGGCCATCCAGGCCAGACTGCCAATCACCAGCACCGTTACCAGCGCTACCCAGGCGTTGCGCATCTCGCGCGAAAACACCTCCAGGTTGGTGGCTGCCAAAACCGCCAGCAACAGGCTACCCAGCGCCAGCGCGCACAGCAGCCGGTAAATCCAGATGTGGCTGTCTCTGGCGTAACTGGCCCTGGCGCAAAACCAGGCACCCGTTGCCAGCGCCAGGCAGCCCGTGACCCAACCCATGACCTGATTCAGATGCGCACTGTGAGGCCACAAGCGCCAGCCGCCAAAGCCGATCAGCGTCGCCTGGGAAAACATCAGCGCGACAACAAAAGCGCCAAACCACAAGAACACCATGTTGCGGGCGATGACGAAGGCCGCCAGGCACAGGACAGACAGCAGCCCGAACATGCCCCCCAGCAAACCAATCAGCATGCCGACGCGCGAGGAGCCGTCAATGTATTCAATCGGCGTGATGAGCATGGGCCTTTCGGTAATGCCCGTGCGATGCTCAAAGCGCATGTAGTAGGTTTGTTCGCCCCGGCTGCTGGACTGCACTTCAAAGCTGGGCGACCGGGTGCGCAAAGCCCATTGCGAGGGGGCAATCGATTCGCCCGCCGATTGCACCTGCCACTGGCCTGCCCCATCGAGCGAAAAGAAGCTGACTTTGACGATCGATGCGCGTGCCATTCGCACAAACCAGACCTGACGCATCGGCGTGACTGCCAAAGTGAATCTGACCCACACCTCTTGCGTGGCTGATGTCGGCAACACGGTATCGTCGGTATAGGGCTGAAACCGCCAGGCATCGGGCAGGGCGTTGAACTGGTCAGGTGTGGCCACCGTCCCCTTGGGGGCGGCTACCCACTCCAGTGGTTTTGCGAGCGCAATTTGCGCACTGTCTGGGTACAGGCGGTCAAAAACCTGCGCGTGCCCCACTGCACTTAGCAACCCCAGCAACAGTAACCACAAGGTGCGCAAATTAGACTTCTGTTAATTGTTCTTTAGCCTTGCGAGGATACCCGCTCACCGCCTGAAAGAACATATTCCTGACTGGAGCAGAAACAATATGCTATCAATAAAATAGCTGCTCGCGCATATATCTATTGGCTTAAAGCCAAAAAAGCACTTGAAAATGCTCTTAAAACGTCCTGAAAGCGGCCCGAAAGCGCTAAAAACTCACATTTTTGACTGAAACACCAAGCCGGCATGCTCACGCAGCGCATGAAACTTGATTTTCGGCCATTGCTGCTCAACGGCCCGCAGCGTGGCGCTGTGGTCGACCAGCAAAGTCGGTGCATCCACCGCATCAAGTGCTACCCGGTGCGCATTGGCGTCCATGAATTTTTTCAGCTCGTTGGCATCGTCGCAGGTCACCCAGCGAGCCAGGTTGAAGTTGCTGGGCATGATGCGCGCTTTGACGCCGTATTCATGCTCCAGCCGGTGCGCGACCACTTCAAACTGCAATTGACCGACAGCGCCCAGCAGCAGCAATGAGCCTGCGATGGGACGAAAAACCTGAATCGCACCTTCTTCGCCCAACTGCGTCAGGCCTGCACGCAATTGCTTGCTTCTCAGCGGGTCAGCCACCTCAACGGCGCGAAACATTTCAGGCGCAAAAAACGGCAGGCCGGTAAATTGCAGCGCTTCCCCTTCGGTCAGCGTGTCGCCCAGTTGCAGCACACCGTGGTTGGGAATGCCGATGATGTCTCCTGCGAATGCAGTATCAAGTAATTCCCTGCGCTGGCTCATGAAGCTGACCACTGTGTTGGGCCGCAGCTCTTTGCCGCTGCGCACCACCTTGAGCCGCATGCCGCGCGTGAACTCACCACTGGCCACGCGCAAAAACGCAATGCGGTCACGGTGGGCGGGGTCCATATTGGCCTGGATTTTGAAGACCACGCCCGAGAATTTTTTCTCTTCAGGGTGTACCACCCGCTGCATGGCGGTGCGGTCGGCGGGTGCGGGGGCCAGGTCGACCAGTGCATCCAGCACTTCCTGCACGCCAAAGTTATTGATGGCCGAGCCAAAAAACATCGGCGTTTGCTTGCCGGCCAGAAACAGCTCGCGGTCAAATTCGGGCGTGGCACCGGCGACCAGCTCAATTTCACCCTGGGCTTGCGCGTACTCTGCACCAAAGCGTTTGC
>JANNYZ010000132.1:0-18039 GCA_031410335.1 Polaromonas sp.
TGGTACCCGGGGTGACCAGCATGGACCGCGACATTCAGGGCGCGGCGGGCAACATACCGGCGCGCATTTACACGCCGGACGGGGCAGGCCCGTTCCCGGTCGTGGTTTACTTTCATGGCGGTGGGTGGGTGATTGCCGACAAGCAGGTGTATGACGGCGGCGCGCGCGGGCTGGCCAAGCAGGCCCAGGCGGTTGTTGTGTCTGTGGACTACCGCCGTTCGCCTGAGGCGAAATTTCCGGCGGCGTGGGACGATGCGTTGGCCTCTTACAAATGGGCGGTCGCTAACGCAGCATCTATTAAAGGAGACCCCACACGCATGGCACTGGCTGGCGAAAGTGCTGGCGGTAACCTGGCCGTATCAACAGCGATTGCGGTGCGCGACGCTGGCTTGACAGCGCCGACCCACGTGCTGGCCGTCTATCCGGTTGCCCAAACCGGCAATCTTGAGACCAAGTCTTACGTGGACAGTAAAACCGCAAAACCGTTGAACAAGCCCATGATTGAATGGTTTGTTGACAAGCTGCTGGCCAAACCCGAAGACAAGATGGACGCGCGCTTGGACATCGTCAATGCCAAGCTTGTGGGGCTGCCACCGGTGACCATCATCAACGCGCAAATTGACCCGTTGCGAGAAGACGGTGCGCTGCTGGAAACGGCATTGAAAAAGGCCAGGGTGAAGGTGCAGCGCAAAGTTTATTCAGGCGTTGCCCATGAGTTTTTTGGCATGGCGGCAGCCGTCAAGAAAGCTGCCGATGCGCAAATGATGGGCGGCAAAGCGCTGCGCGATTCGTTTACAACCAGCACCAAGAAGTGATGAAGAAGTAATGAGCTGGCGCGGGCGAGTTCAGCCGCCCACGCGCGGCTTCACCATCGCCGCCGCCTTCTTCGCATTCACCCGCGCCACCTCTACATCCGCATCAAAAGCCAGCGCCACGCCCATGCGGCGTTTGATGAAGCTTTCTGGCTTGCCGAACAGGCGGATGTCGGTGTTGGGCACGCGCAGTGCGTCGGCCACGCCGTCAAACACGATGCCTTTGGCCTCTACCCCACCGTAGATGACGGCGCTGGCGCCTGGGGTGCGCAGGGCTGTGTTGACGGGCAGGCCCAGGATGGCGCGGGCGTGCAGTTCAAACTGGGTTTGTACCTGCGTGCACATGGTGACCATGCCGGTGTCGTGAGGGCGGGGGCTGACTTCACTGAACCAGACGTCGTCGCCTTTGACGAACAGCTCAACGCCGAAGACGCCCAGCCCGGAGGGCTTACCGTCAAAGCCAACGCCCAGGTTGTCTGTGACGGCCTTCGCGATCTGGCGGCTGCGCGCCAACGCTGCTTCGCGCATTGGGTGCGGCTGCCAGCTTTCTACATAGTCGCCACTGACCTGGATGTGGCCGATGGGGTCGCAAAAATGGGTTTCTACTTTGTTATCTGCACCCAAGGCACGCACGGTGAGCTGCGTGATCTCGTAGTCAAAGTCGATGAAGCCTTCAACGATCACGCGGCCGTGGCTGACGCGGCCACCGGCCATGGCGTAGTCCCATGCGGTTTTGACATCTGCCGGCCCGGCGATTTTGCTTTGGCCCTTGCCGGATGAACTCATCACCGGTTTGACGATGCAGGGGTAGCCAATTTTGCTGTCGATGGCGGCTTGCAGCTCGGACAGTGAATCGCAAAACACATAGGGGCTGGTGGGCAGGCCCAATGTTTCAGCGGCCAAGCGGCGAATGCCTTCGCGGTCCATCGTGAGGCGGGCGGCGCGTGCTGTGGGTATGACACGGGCGGTGCCTGCGGCCTCCAGCTCTTCAAGCATGGCGGTGGCGATGGCTTCAATTTCAGGCACGACGAGGTGCGGCTTTTCTTTTTCAATCAGCGCTTTGAGCTGCGCCGGGTCGCTCATGGTGATGGTGCGGGCGTGGTGCGCCACCTGCTGGCCAGGTGCGTTGTCGTAGCGGTCAACGGCAATGCTTTCAACGCCCAGGCGCTGCAGGGCGATCAGCACCTCTTTGCCAAGTTCGCCGGAGCCGAGCAGCATGACTTTGGTGGCGTTGGGGGACAGGGGGGTGCCGAAGGTGGTCATATTGAATAGGTATGAAGCAAGGTTACAGGGCGAAATGTTGAAGGAAGTTTACCTGCTGTCATGTGGGGAAATCTGAACGCACGCAATTGCCGCAAGGCACAATAAGCACATGAATTCAGCTAGCGCATCGCCGATTTTTTCAATTCAAGGTTTGACCAAAAAATACGGTGAAACCACCGTCGTCAACAACCTGTCATTCGACATCAAGCCCGGCGAATGCCTGGGCGTGATTGGACCGAACGGTGCGGGCAAAACCACCACCATTCGCATGTGCCTTGGGCTGGTGGCGCCTGACGCGGGCAGTGTGTCGTTTTACCAGCCGGGGCAAAGCGCATTGCAGATGCCGCACGATGCACTCGCGATCAAGGACAAGCTGGGCATCGTCAGCCAGTTTGACAGCCTGGACCCGGACTTTTCTTGCGCTGAAAACTTGCTGGTGTTTGGCCGCTACTTTGGCCTGAAGGACGCGGTCATCAAGGAGCGTATCCCCAAGCTGCTGGAGTTTGCCGCGCTGACCAGCAAGGCAGATGCCAAGCTGAGCGAGCTGTCGGGCGGCATGAAGCGTCGCCTGAGCTTGGCGCGCGCTTTGGTCAATGACCCGCAGTTGCTGCTGCTGGACGAACCCACCACCGGCCTGGACCCACAAGCCCGGCACCTGATGTGGGAGCGCTTGCAGCGCCTGGTGCAGCAAGGCAAATCAATTTTGCTGACCACCCACTTCATGGACGAAGCCGAGCGCCTGTGCAACCGCCTGCTGGTGCTGGACCACGGCAAAAAGATGGTGGAGGGAACGCCGCGCCAGCTGATCAGTGACAACCTGGAGCCCGATGTGGTGGAGGTGTATGGCGTGGGTGCTTTGGCACTGCTGGATTCACCGCTTAAAGCACTGGCGGCGAGGGTTGAAGTGAGTGGTGAGACGGTATTTTTTTACACGCAAGACTCAAAACGCTTGCTTGAGGCGCTGGCGGGCTACCCGCAGCTGCGCACGCTGCACCGCCCTGCCAATCTGGAGGATCTGTTCCTCAAGCTCACGGGCCGTCAGATCAGAGAGGACGCATGATGACTTTTAAAGCAGCATCGAATTGGTCAACCCCTCGCCTCAGCATGCGCTGGGTGCCGGTGTTTCGCCGCAATTTTCTGGTCTGGCGCAAGCTGGCCATACCCAGCCTGGTGGGCAATATTGCTGAGCCGCTCATCACGCTGGTAGCTTTTGGCTACGGGCTGGGTATGTTGATTGGCACGGTCAATTTAAACGGGTCGGCGGTGCCCTACATTTTGTTTTTGGCCAGCGGCTCGGTGTGTGCCAGCGCTATGCAGGCGGCGTCGTTTGAGGCGCTGTACTCGGCCTTCTCGCGCATGCACGTGCAGCGCACCTGGGACGGCATCATGAACGCCCCGGTACGACTGGACGATGTGGTGTTTGCTGAAATGCTGTGGGCCGCTTTCAAGGCGCTGTTTACCAGCGCGGTGATTCTTGCCGTCATGCTGGCGTTAAACATCAGCCGCAGCCCGATGTTGCTGCTGGCCCTGCCGCTGCTGGCGCTGGTGGGCATCACCTTTTCATGCATTGCGCTGATCTTCAATGCATTGGCAAAAGGCTACGATTTTTTCACCTACTACTTCACGCTGTTTTTAACGCCGACGATGTTTTTAAGCGGCGTGTTCTTTCCGCGCGACCAGTTACCGACAGTGATGCGCCATATCTCTGACTGGCTGCCTCTCACGGCGGCGGTTGAGCTGATACGCCCGCTGTTTTTGGGTCAATGGCCTGCGCAAGGGATGATGCATTTGGGGGTGCTGGTGGCCTATGCAGTGGGCGGCTTTTGGGCGGCGCTGGCCTTGACGCGCAAACGTTTCACAAGCTGAGGGCCTGGATGTTGAACGCAGAAACATTGAAAGCGCTGGGCGAAGCTAAAACGCCGGTGGCCTGCAGCTGCCCACTGCGCCCATGCGCTGGCTGGGAGAGCTTTACCGAAGACCGCTGGCTCAAAGCACAAATGCTGGCCATGGGTACACTGCGTGACCCCGATGTTTATCAACCGGTTGCGGAAGAACACCACCCCAGGGGCACACGCTATGCGTCACCCGACGCGCCGATTGCTGTCAACTTTTTCCCGTACAATTTGTGCGATGTGTTTGCCTGTGCCAAGTGCGACAAGCTGGTGCTGCGCTACACGGAGTTCGGTGGCTACTATGTCGACCACCGCATGCGCGAGGTAGATGCGAGCCTGGTGGTCTAGGTCTGTAAAACAGCAAACCGCTCGCCCAGCTCGGCCAGGCCCAGTTCAGCTATGACCTGCTTCAAACGCTCTTGCGCCGCGCTGGTTTTTTTCGCGTTGGGCGTTGCTGGTTTACTGGCCAGAATCAATTCGTTCTTCATCGAATGTTCCCACCCGACCAGCTCTGTGACAGTCACAGTGTAGCCATTGGCCTCCAGCTGCAGGCAACGCAAGACGTTGGTGATCTGGCTGCCGAACTCGCGCGTGTGCAGCGGGTGTCGCCACAGCTCAGCCAGCGGGGTTTTGGTCAGGTTCAAGGCTCTGGTTTTTTTCAACACACTTGCTACTTCAGCCTGACAGCACGGCACCAGAACCATGTGCTGCGCCTGCTTGGTCAGGCCAAAGGCAATCGCGTCATCGGTGGCGGTGTCACAGGCGTGTAGCGCGGTCACGATGTCAATGCGGCTCGGCAGGTCGGTTGATGCGGTAGATTCTTTGACCGACAGGTTCAAAAACGACATGCGCGTAAAGCCCAAGCGCGCGGCCAGGGTGCGGGATTTTTCAACCAGCTCGGGGCGGGTCTCGATGCCGTAGAAATGTCCTGCCGTTGCCTTGCCTTGATGTGCAACATTAAAAAACAGGTCGTACAAGATAAAACCCAGATACGACTTGCCTGCACCGTGGTCAGCCAGTGTGAAGGCCGCATCGCTCTTCAAGGCTTCATGGAGCAATGGCTCAATAAACTGGTACAGGTGGTAGACCTGCTTGAGCTTGCGCCGGGTGTCCTGGTTGAGCTTGCCTTCACGCGTCAATATATGCAGCTCTTTGAGCAGCTCAATCGACTGGCCGGGCCGCAGCTCTTCAATGACTTGCGGTTGATTGCTGCTTTGTTTTTTCATGCACTGAAAGTTTAACGGCAGTCGTAGTGTGTCGTTGCAAAATTGATCCTTAATTACATTGTGTACAATTTAATTGTGTTGTACAATTAAGCCATGTCAAACAAGCACAGCGCCACAACTACTGCCATGCTGCAGCTGGACAACCAGCTGTGCTTTGCGCTGTACAGCACATCCCTGGCGATGACCAAGCTGTATAAGCCGCTGCTTGCCGAGCTGGGGCTTACCTACCCACAGTACCTGGCCATGCTGGTGTTGTGGGAGCGCGATGGCCTGATGGTGTCTGAGCTGGGTGACCGGTTGTACCTTGACTCTGGAACGCTAACGCCCTTGCTCAAGCGGCTGGAAGTGTCTGGCTACATCAGCCGCATTCGTGATGTTGAAGACGAGCGCCGTGTGTACATCACGCTGACATCTTCAGGGCGCAAGCTCAAAACACGCGCCGCCAAGATACCTAGCTGTATTTTGAGCGCCAGCCAGTGCTCAATTCCTGAATTGACGAGCCTGACCAGTCAGGTGCAGGCCCTTCGCAAGAAGTTGATCGCCTAGTTTTTTAAATTCGTTTTTTAGTCGCCTCGTCCCGAGGTATTTCAACCCAAGAAGGAACCACCATGACCAAACCATCAAAAATTGTTTACACCGCCCACGCCAGCGCCACCGGCGGTCGTGAAGGCCAGGCCAAGTCTGACGACGGTCTGCTCGACGTGAAACTGATCACCCCTAAAGAAATGGGCGGCGCTGGCGGTGGCGTGAACCCTGAGCAGCTGTTTGCAGCGGGTTACTCGGCCTGCTTTCTGGGTGCAATGAAGTTTGTTGGCAGCATGGAGAAAATCGCTATTCCGGCAGATGCCAAGATTGAAGGCGCAGTCGGCATTGGCCCCTTTGGCGCAGGTGCCACGCCTGAAGGCTTCAACATTGCGGTTGAACTGAAAATCAGCGTACCGGGCATGGACAAAGCGGCTGTACAAGCGCTGGTTGAAAAAACCCACAAGGTGTGCCCGTACTCCAACGCCACACGCGGCAACATTGATGTGACGCTGACGGTCGTTTAAATACGCCACGCCAGTCAAAAGCGGTGCAGCCTGTAAGGTTGCACCGCTTTTTTCGTGGGCGCATATCAATGAGCCGACAATGGCTGCATGAATCCGCCCAAGACGACACCTGCCGCATCCCAGCCTGCCATACACGCCTACGAGTCACTGACGCCCGATGTCGTGCTGGATGCGCTGGCCAGCATAGGGCTTGTGGGCGATGGACGTTTGATGGCGCTGTCGAGCTATGAAAACCGGGTCTACCAGATCCACCTTGAAAACAGCGTGGGCAAAGCGGGGGCGTCCGGCGACTTGGTGGTGGCCAAGTTTTACCGGCCTGACCGATGGACGGATGCGCAAATCATTGAAGAGCACGCCTTTGCCAACGAGTTGATGGCCGCAGAAGTGCCGGTGGTGGGGGCGCTTGAGCTGCACAGCCACACACTGCACCATTTCAATGGCTTTGCTTTCAGTGTGTCGCCCAGCCGTGGTGGCCGTCGTCCTGAGCTTGAAAACTTTGACGTACTGGAATGGATTGGCCGTTTTTTGGCGCGAATTCACACCGTGGGCAGTGCCAAGCCTTTTGTGCATCGCCCGGCGCTTGACTTGCAAACCTTTGGCTACGCATCACGCGCTGTGCTGCTAAGCAAAAATTATTTGCCACTCGACATGGAATCGCGCTGGTTAAAGGCGTTTGAAGTCGCCATGCAAACCGCCACCGCCGTGTTTGAAAGTGTGGGCGACGTTAAAAACATTCGCCTGCACGGCGACTGCCATCCTGGCAATATTTTGTGGACACCCGAAGGCTTGCCGGGTGCGGGCCCACACTTTGTTGACCTGGACGACGCACGCAGCGGCCCGGCCGTGCAAGACCTGTGGATGCTGCTATCGGGTGATCGCCCGCAGTGCCTGCAGCAATTGGGCGCGCTGGTCGATGGTTACGAAGAATTTCGCGGATTTGATCGCCGCGAGCTGGCGCTGATTGAACCGCTGCGCACGCTGCGGTTGATTCACTACAGCGCCTGGCTGGCCCAGCGCTGGCACGACCCGATCTTTCCAATCAACTTTCCGTGGTTCGGCTCAAGCGACTACTGGAAAGGTCAGGTCGATATGCTGGAAGAGCAAACCGAGGCGATGCAGGCTGCGCCGCTGGTGGCTTGAAGCCCGGCTAATGTCCTAGCGCAGCGGGTTCTCCAAAGCGCCAATTCCGTCAATCTCCACCCGCACCACATCGCCTGCCACCAGATACTTTGGTGGCTTGAAGCCAATGCCCACACCCACTGGGGTGCCCGTGGCAATCACGTCACCGGGGTAAAGCGTGATGCCTGCTGACAGGGTTTCAATCAGTTTGGGGATGTCAAAAATCAGATCCGTGGTGGATGCGTTTTGGCGCAATTCGCCGTTCACGTAGCAGCGAACCATGGTTTTAGTACCGTCGCATTCGTCAGCACTAACCAGGTACGGGCCCATGGGGCAAAAGGTGTCAAATGACTTGCCCATGTGCCACTGCTGGTGGCGGCTTTGCCAGTCTCGTGCGGTGATGTCGTTGACGATGGTGTAGCCCCAGACGTGGGCCATCGCGTCTTTGGCGGCTATGCCTTTGCCGCCCTTGCCAATGATGACAGCCAGCTCGGCTTCGTAGTCAATGGCGGTCGAGATATGGGCTGGCGGCATTTCAATGGCGGCGTCAGGGCCGACCACGCACTCGGGCACTTTGGTAAAGATGATCGGATCTGCCGGAATGTCGCCGCCTGACTTGGCGCTGCTGTCAAAGCCGCTGCCAGCAAATTCTTTGGCGTGGGCAAAGTAGTTTTTACCCACACAAAAAATGTTGCGGCGCGGCTTGGGCAGGGGCGCCACGACCTGCACGTCTTTCAATGCAATAGCGTCAAGCAATTTTGGCAGGGTTGCGCCATTGGACTGCATATCAACAATAGGCAAAGCGCCCAGAGCGCGTTGCGCTTCTGGCAGGTCAAATGGCTGAACTGTCTGCAGGTCTTGGTAGACCAGGCCCACACCGGGCTGACCATTGAATATGTAAGCAACAATTTTCATTAAGGGTTGTCTCTGTTGTGCGGTTTAGCGGGTTGCAGGGATACTTCGAATTCAGTTAAATGTTAGCATGCCAACCAAATTAACGACCCGTGCAGGAGACAACCATGCGGCTCAAGGCCAAATTCAAATTAGCAGCTTTATCGGCGCTTTTGCCAGCCCTCGCCATCGGCTTTTCGCCATGGGCGGCTGCGCAAAGTGCGCCCTGGCCCACCAAAGCCATCACCATGATCGTGCCCTTCCCGCCGGGTGGCCTGGCCGACCTGGTGGCGCGGCCTGTCGCCGAAGCCATGTCGCGCGAACTGGGCCAGCCGGTGGTGATTGAAAACAAGGCAGGTGCGGGCGGCGGCATTGGCATGAGCCAGGCCGCCAAAGCCAAGCCGGATGGCTACACCGTGCTGATGGCGCTGTCATCACTCACCATCATCCCCGAGGCAGATGTGGTACTGGCCCGTCCCGCGATGTTTGCACTGGGTGACCTGCGGCCCATCGCCCGTTTTACCGCCGACCCGACCGTGCTGGCCGTGCGGGCCGACTCGCCCTGGAAGACCGTGCAGCAGTTTGTGGACGATGCCAAAAAGCGTCCTGGCGCCATCAACTACGGTTCGTCCGGTAGCTACGGCACCATGCATGTTCCGATGGAAATTTTGTCGCAAAACGCTGGCATCAAAATGACGCATATCCCCTTTACTGGTGCCGGCCCGGCCGTGGTGGCACTGCTGGGTGGGCAGATTGATGCAGTGTCGTCTGGCCCTGCCACTGTGTTGCAGCAGGTCAAGGCGGGCAAGCTGCGAATATTAGGGCACTGGGGCACGACACAGCTGGCTGCGTTGCCCGACGCACCCAGCCTGAAAGACGCTGGCTACAACTCTGAATATGCGCAGTGGTCAGGCCTGTTCATCCCAGCCGGCGTGCCCGAGCCCATTGCCCAGCGCTTGCGTGCCGCTGTCAGGGCCGCTGCATTGGATGCCAAGGTGAAAGAAGTTATCTTGAACGCAGGCAGCCCGGTGCAATACCAGGACTCGCCAGAATTTGAAAAGTATGTGCAGGCAGATGCTACGCGCATGTCTGCTGTCGTTAAACGTATCGGAAAAGTGGAGTAATCATGATGCTTAAAAATTCATTTGTCAGCGCACTGTGCCTTGCCGCGTTAGCCATCAGCACGTCTGCGTTAGCGCAAAGCTACCCCAACAAGCCCGTCAAAATCATCGTGCCGTTTGCAGCAGGTGGCCCGGCAGACAACTATGCGCGCTTTATCGGCAAGGGCTTGCAAGATGCACTGGGGCAAGGTTTTGTGGTCGAAAACCGGCCCGGCGCAGGCTCGGTGATTGGCACCGATGCGGTTGCAAAATCAGCGGCTGACGGTTACACGCTGCTGATGATGTCAAACACCCAGACGGTGAATGAAACGCTCGTGCAAGGAAAGCCGTACCAGTTGATGCGCGACTTTGTCGCGGTCGCGCCCATTAACTATTCAGACCTGGTGCTCGTGGCCAACCCAGCGGCAGGACTTTCTAGTCTGAAAGACCTGACAACCCAGGCCAAAGCCCGGCCCGGGAAGATCAATTACGCCTCATCGGGCACGGGCACGCCGTACCACATGGCAGGCGAGTTGTTTAAAAGCATGGCGGGTGTGTACCTTGTGCACATTCCGTACCGCGGCAGCTCTGGCGCGCGCACTGACGTGATTGGCGGGCAGGTCGAGGTGATGTTTGATGCCGTGACCACCATGGCCGAGCAGATCAAAGCGGGCAAGGTTAAAGCGATTGCCACCACCGGCAAGGTGCGTTCTGACGTACTGCCCGACGTGCCCACCATGGCCGAGGCTGGCCTGGCAGGCTACGAGGCCACCATCTGGCTGGGCTTGATGGCACCGAAAGGCACACCCAAAGACGTGGTGGACAAGCTCAATGCAGCAGTATCAAAAATCACCAGCCAACCTGATGTGAAGCAACTGTGGAACAAGCAGGGCGCCGTGCCGCTGGTGATGAACCCCGCAGTGTTTGACAAGTACGTGCAGGACGACATCGCCAAGTGGGCGCGCGTGATCAAGACCGCGAACATCAAAGCAGACTGACATGCATACACCCCATCAACTTCACCTGCTCAGCGGGGGCGCGGCCCAAGGCCTGGTCACTCATCTCCAAGGCAGCTTTAAAGCGCAGCATTTGTGCAGCATCTCCGGCACATTCAGCGCCGTAGGGCAAATGAAAAGCGCTTTGCTGGCAGGCGCGCCGTGCGATGTGATCATTTTGACCGACACACTGATAGCCGAGTTGATGGCCAGCGGCCACTTGCTGGCAGGCAGCGCCAAAAATGTGGGTGTCGTCAAGACCGGCGTAGCGGTCAAGTCGGGTGACAAAACAGTCGATGTCAGCACGCCTGAAAAACTGAAAGCCACCCTGCAAGCCGCCAAGGGCATTTACTTCCCGGACCCGATCAAAGCCACGGCAGGTATCCATGTGATGAAGGTACTCAAAGCGATGGGGCTGGATGTTGCGCTGGCCACCAAGCTGCATCCGCACGCAAACGGTGCCACCGCCATGAAGGCGATGGCAGACGCCGAGACCATACCCGGAGGCAGTGGTTTGATAGGCTGCACTCAAATCACCGAAATCGTATACACCCCCGGCGTTGATTTGGTTGCACCCTTACCAAAGGAGTTCGAGCTGGCCACCACCTACACGGCGGCGGTTTGCGCCAACTCAACGCAGCCTGAATCAGCAGCGGCATTGATCGCGCTGATGGCCAGTGCTGATACAGCAGCGCTGCGTTTGACTTGCGGGTTTGAGGCTTAATCGCAGCAAGTTTTCCGCCCGCATGCGAGGCCTTGGACGGACTTAAAAAGCGCGAACACCCTCACGCCAGGCACTGCGCACAATCGGCATGTCACCGCTCATCCGGACACGAATCAGGTCGGCGCGCAGTCCGGGCGCAAGCGCTCCCCGGTCATGAAGGCCGATGGCGCGTGCCGGGTTAAGCGTCACGGTGTTCACGGCTTTAGGCAAGGTCCAACCCACCGTGCCGCGCAGCAAAAAGGCTGACTGCAGGAGGCTGGCCGGTACGTAGTCGGAAGAAAAAATATCAAGCAAATCCAGCTGGGCCAATTCAGCAGCGGCAACGTTGCCTGAATGCGAGCCGCCCTTCACAAGATTGGGCCCACCCATAACGATGGCAATACCCGCCGCGCGGGCTGATCGTGCGGCGGCAACTGTCGTCGGAAACTCGGAAATTGCAATCCGCTCTTCACTGGCCTGCTCAACATGCTCAACTTCCGTATCGTCATGGCTGGCCAGCGGCAACTCGCGTTGATGGCTGCCTGCAATGATGGCCGCCCGGTTAGATGCTGCATGCTGCTTTTGAAAGCCCTTTAACTCCACCACCAGCGCCTGGTAGTCCGCGTCGCTGAAACTGCCATGGCGCTCCGCATAGCGGCGGTATTTGCCCAAGTCACGCCACTGCCTTTGGCCCGGTGTGTGGTCCATCACGCTCACCAGTTCGACCAGCGAGTCGTCAGCATAACGATCAAACACATTGACGATGTCGGGCGCTGACACCTCACAACGCAAATGCAGCAGGTGCTCAACCCGTAGCAGGCCTTCATCGCGGCAATCGTGCAGAGCCTGAATTGCGACGTGTTGGGTCTGGCTGCGGGCACCGCCCCGGTCAAGGTCGCCAATAACGATGGAGTCGAGCACCGTAACGATGCCTGCTGCTGCGCACAGCGCGTCATGCATGACTGTCGCCGAGTGTGCGTTCCAGATCACGCCAGGGCGCGGTACCAGGTGTTTTTCGAGGTTGTCTGTGTGCAGTTCGACCAGACCTGGCATCAGCCAGTCACCGCTCCAGTCTTCGGCACAGGTTGCAGACGTGGTGCCCCGTTCAATGGAGCGGATGATTCCGCCTTCCACCACCATACAGCCGATGAACTCTTCAGTAGGCGTGACGATTTTTGCGTTTTTGATGATGCGTTGCTTCATGGGGTTTCTCGCTTGACTATCGCTTAAAGGATGGGGTGATGATGCTCGACATCGAAACAGCGGCTAGCGACCGCGTTGCGTACTTCGTCGTCATGGAAAATGCCGACAATTGCAGCCCCGCGTTCGCGGGCTGCGTGAATCAGCTCCACCACCACCTGGCGGTTGTCGGCATCAAGTGAAGCCGTCGGTTCGTCAAGCAACAACAGCGGCTGGCCTGCAATCAGGCCGTGCGCAATGTTGACCCGCTGCTGCTCTCCACCCGAAAAAGTCGCTGGCGGTAACGACCACAAACGCTCATGCAAGTTCAGTTTCTCCAGCAAGGCTTGAGCCTGCCTGCGCGCATCTTGTGCAGCCACACCGAGCCGCCGCAAGGGCTCGGCCACGATGTCCAGCGTCGACACTCGCGGTATCACGCGCAGGAACTGCGAGACATAGCCCATCGTCCTGCGCCTGACCTCCATCACTTCACGTGGCTCGGCGTCTGACAAGTTGACCCAACGGTCCTGATGCCGGACGCGCACCTCGCCGAGGGTGGCGCTGTAATTGCCATACAGGCAGCGCAGCAGCGAGCTTTTCCCGCTTCCGGAATGCCCGGTCAGTGCCAGACACTCGCCCGCTTTGACTTGCAGGTTGATGCCGGCAAACACGGGCAACTGAAGGCCGCCCCGGCCATGCAGGGTGAAAGTTTTGGAAAGTTGTGCGGTTTGGAGCAATAAGGTCATGGAAGGATTGCTTTGGGAGTGGGCAGTTTCAAGGCTTTACGTCAGGGCGTCAGTACAGAGGACACCAGAAGCTGGGTATAGGCATGTTGTGGGTCATCCAGCACGCGGTCGGTCAGCCCTTGCTCGACCACCAACCCGTCCTTCATCACCAGCATGCGATGCGCCAGCAGTCTTGCAACCGCCAAGTCATGCGTGACGATGACAGCTGCCAGGTTAAGCTGGTCCACCAGTTCGCGCAGCAGGTCCAGCAGCCTTGCCTGTACCGACACATCAAGGCCGGTAGTCGGCTCGTCCATAAACACCAGCCTCGGATGGGTGACCAGATTGCGCGCGATCTGCAGACGCTGCTGCATGCCGCCCGAGTAAGTCGCCGGCAGATCATCAATACGACCTGTGTCGAGCTCGACGCGCTGCATCCAGTCCAGCGCCTGGGCACGCAGATTGCCGTAGTGCCGCGAACCCAAGGCCATCATTCGCTCGCCCACGTTGGCTCCGCCCGACACATTCATGCGCAAACCATCGCGTGCATGCTGCTCAACAAACCCCCAGTCGGTTCGGGCCAGCCAGCGCAGACGCGCCTCAGACAAGCCCGCCAGGTCAGCCAGGTCAGCGCCGTGGGTGTCGGTTCGTGCTGCGGCTGACTCGGCTCCCGCTTCGCTGCGAACGTTGTAGTGCACCGAACCCTCGTCGCACGCCAGGCGGGCTGCCAGCAGCTTGAGCAAAGTGGACTTTCCAGAACCGGACTCACCCACCACCGCGAGTACTTCCCCTGGGTAAAGGTCAAACGAGACGTCACGGCAAGCCCAGTGCAAGCGGTTGCCCTGCATGAAATGCTTGCCTGCTGCGCGCACTGACAAAAGAAGATCACTTTTCATTGCGCGCCTCCTGTCTGCTCGGTTTCTGCCGACAGCGCATCTCGCAGGTGAACGGCCTGCTGCTCGCCTGTGTGACCGGCAGCCCGACGTTCGCCACAAAAGTCACTGTCTGAACACACAAACAGGCGGCCACCTTCATCGTCAACAATCATTTCATCGAGAAAGCTTTGTGTTGCGCCGCAAAGCGCACAGGCGTGATCCCACCGCTGAACTTCAAACGGATGGTCTTCAAAGTCAAGACTGCGAACCGAGGTGTAGGGCGGAATGGCGTAAATGCGCTTTTCACGCCCAGCACCAAACAACTGCAGCGCAGGATTCATGTGCATCTTCGGGTTGTCAAACTTGGGTATTGGCGAGGGCGAGGTCAGGTAACGCTGATTGACCAGCACTGGGTAGTCATAGGTCTTTGAAATGGCGCCGAGCTGCGCAATGTCTTCATACAGCTTGACATTCATCAGCCCATATTCGGCCAGCGCATGCATGGTGATGGTCTCGCGCCGGCGCGGCTCCAGCCGGAACAGCGGCTCGGGCATGGGCACCTGATACACAATGATTTGCGCCTCTGTCAGGGGCCGCTCCGGGATGCGGTGGCGCGTCTGGATAATGCTGGCCTCCGCCGTTTTTTCGGTCGTCTGCACGCCCGTTGTGCGTGCGAAGAACCGGCGGATATTGACGGCATTGGTGGTGTCATCAGCGCCCTGGTCAATGACCTTGAGGACATCGGCGCGGCCAATGATACTGGCCGTGACCTGCACGCCGCCTGTTCCCCAGCCATAGGCAAAGGGCATTTCACGCGAGCCAAAAGGGACCTGGTAACCGGGAATCGCAACGGCTTTAAGCATGGCCCGCCGGATAGATTTTTTGGTGCGTTCGTCCAAAAAACCAAAGTTGTAGTTTTTATCCATGCTCATGCCGCCTTTCTGCTGACTGAGGCAGTTGAGTGGCCAGCGGCACCCTCGTCATGTTTGCAGATCTCGCGCTGCTTTGCATGAGCAGCGCGCAGCTTGCGCACCAGTTCGAGTTCTGACTGAAAGTCAACATAGTGCGGCAGCTTGAGGTGCTGCACGAAGCCTGACGCCTCCAGGCTATCGGCATGTGACAGAACAAACTCTTCGTCCTGACTAGGCGCCACCACGTCTTCGCCCAGTTCGCGTGCGCGCAAAGAGCGGTCGACCAGCGCCATGGCCATGCTTTTGCGCTCGGCACCCCCAAAGGCCAGGCCGTAACCCTGGGTGAACTGCGGCGGTACTTCCAGGTTGCCCGCAAATTGGTTCACCATCTGGCACTCGGTGATTTCAATGTCACCGATATCGATGGCAAAGCCCAGTTCGTCCGGCACGATTTCAACCGACACCTTGCCGCGCCGAATTTCGCCTGCAAAGGGATGGGCATTGGCATAGCCGCGCTGGCTGGAATACCCCAGCGCCAGCAACCAGCCTTCATCGCCACGCGCCAATGCCTGCAGCCTCAAAGGGCGATCTGCAGGAAACATCAGAGGCTGCCGGGTCAGGTCGCCAGGCTCAGTAACAGCCGCAGGGCCAGGCATTTCCATCAGGCCTTCTTTGGCCATCAGTTCGTTGATGCGCGGCAGCTCGCGGGCGACAGTTGCGGGGCTTGCCGGGGGAGTTTCAGGCAAGTCGGCAGAGCCGCCATCGGCCAGCAATGCAAAGTCCAGCAGTCGCTGCGTGTAGTCATAAGTCGCGCCCAAAATCTGCCCTCCCGGGACATCCTTGAAGGTCGCCGAAATGCGCCGCATGACCTGCATCTTTGCGGTGTCGATGGGTTGGCTGTAACCAAAGCGGGGCAAGGTCGTCCGGTAAGCACGCAGCAGAAAAATCGCCTCGATCAGATCGCCACTTGACTGCTTGATGGCCAGCGCAGCGAGCTCTGCATCGTAGAGAGAGCCTTCAGACATGACCCTGTCGACCGCCAGCGACATCTGCTCGCGGATCTGGTCGACCGTCAGCTCGGGTATCGCGGTATCGCCGCGCCGTTGCCGGGCCAACAGCTGCCAGGAGTTTTCTATCGCGGCCGTGCCGCCTTTGACTGCAACATACATGTGGGTTTTCCTTAAACGCCTTCAAGCCGTCTGACACGCGTGGTGCGCGGTAACCCGAGCACCTTATTGGCACAGGTAAAAACAATGTCTACGCCTTGCGGAAAGGCCGCGTGATTGGCTTGCCACTGCATCCAGAACCCGTCGGGCAAGCCCGCGATACGAACCAACTGCACATCGGCAATACCGGGACCGCGCCACTCCACACCAGGGCCTGTCTCGAATGAAGGCACTTCAATCAGCACGGTCGTTGAATGCTCCGGTGCATCTGCTGTTCCGACGGCAAACTTTGTCAGCGCTGGCAAGTCGGCAGTGCAACATGACACCGCGAAGGCGGCTGCGGCCGGGTTGTCGGCAACAGGTGCACCAGTATGGAAACAAAGCCACTGGCCGGTGGCGGTATCCGGCTTTTGCCACCATACCGACGTGTCGTCGTCAGTCAAGGCAAGCAACACCTGAGCCATTGCAGGCCCCACGCTGCCAGCACCTGCATGGGCACTGAGAGTGAACAAACGACCCGGCCTTGACAAAGCATCGAGCACATGCCGAAAGACGCCTTGCGCGTCGTGCACAGGGTCTGCAAAGCCGGCATTGAGAGAGGAATTGGCGTTCAAGCGGCACCTCTTACAAAGGTAAAAAATTCAACCCTGGAGGACTCTGCCGCATGGCGGTCGGCTTGAGCTTGCGCCGACTGCCTTTGCGCCAGAACATCGACCACTTCGCGCTGTATGAATGCACGCCGCCCATCATCCTGGAGCAACGCATCAAAGAGTGCAATCAGCTCAGCCTTGCGCCGCTCGCGCCCTAGCGTGTAGCCTATCCCCAGGTGCGAACGACCTACACGCAGCGCACAACGCGTCACGGTCGCCTCACCTAGGTTAAACGCATCACCCGTGCCGCCAATCCGGCCGCGCAACATGCTCATGCCTACTTCTGCAGGTCTGACGTACTGGACATTTTCAAGCTCACCCAGCATGGGCTTGGCCGCTTCAAGCTCAGCAGTCGTCGCCCGAGCCAGAATCGCCAGGTAGCGTTGACGGACCATCACGCCCGCCAGATTTTTATGGGTTGCGTCGTTTGTCATACAGATGTCTAAATCACTCAGTAAAGTTGGTTTGAGACCCATTCGGTTCAGCCCGCGCTGAACAAGCTCATAGTTCAACTGGACAACATGACCAAACGATGACAACTGAACGACTTCAACACGTTTTTTCAGGACGCCCCAGCGGCGTATCGGTATGGAAGCAGATTGCCGAAACGCTGGGTACCGAAATCAGGGATCGGGCGTTCTCTTTGACGGGCCGTCTTCCCAGTGAAACCGAACTTGCCGCCCGGTTTGGCGTCAACCGCCATACCTTGCGGCAAGCGGTAGGTGCGTTGCAACTGGATGGGCTGGTCAGAATCGAAAAAGGTCGCGGCACCTTTGTCCAGCATGAACTGCTGGACTACACACTATCGCGCCGCACCCGCTTTAGCGAGAACCTTTTGCGTCAGGGCCTGTTGCCAAGCAAACAGCTTTTGACCGCGCATGAAATGGCGGCGCCGCCCCGCATGGCTCACGAGCTGCAGCTGGAGAGCAGTGCGCGGGTACTGATGGTTCAGACGCTTGATGAAGCCAACGGTCACCCTATTGGTATGGCAACAGCGTATTACCCCGCCGTGCGTTTTAATGGCCTGCTGGACATGCTGAGTGACGGCAGCAGCAGCACAGACATCCTGCGCCACTTCGGCGTCGAAGACTATGTCAGGGCGAAAAGCCAGATCACGACCCAGATGCCGTCGGATGAAACTGCAAGACTGCTCAAGCAACCGGCAACACGGCCAGTGATGTGCGTTGAATGTCTGGATGTTGATATGGAGGACCGACCCATCAAGTATGGTGAGACAGTCTTTTGTGGTGACCGGGTTCAATTGGTCGTGACACCGGATTCCAAGGATTGAACATCAACATGACCAGTCGTTACGCAGTCTATTTTGCACCTGCCAAGTCATCTGGCTGGCAAACTTTTGGCGCCCAGTGGTTGGGCAGAAGTGAGTTTGACCATCAGGCGTTGATTCAGCCTGCCGTCGAGGATATGACGTCAAGCCAGCTAGAGCAATGGACACAAGTGCCGCGGCGTTATGGCTTTCATG
>JANNYZ010000133.1:0-24025 GCA_031410335.1 Polaromonas sp.
GTTGCACCCACTAACAATGAAGCCTTGTCTATCTGCCCAAGCTGCACAAGCACATGCACCAACACACTTGAAGCACCACGCTCTTTGGCTGGCAACAAGCCCAAAAAATCAGGCAGCGCATAAATAGCGATCAAAACTGCAGCGCCTGAAGTAAAGCCAAACAGTGCCGCTGGTGAAATGAAGTTAGCCAGACTGCCTAACCGCAGCGCACCAATCAAAAACTGCATCACCCCCACCATCAGCGTCACGGCCAAAGCCAACTGAATGTAGGCGGGCGTGAAGCTAAGCGCCAGCGGCGACAGCATGGCAAACAGCGCCAGCGAATTGGCATTGGTTGGCCCCGACATCACATGCCAGCTGGAACCGAACAGCGCCGCAATGATGCAGGGAATAACCGCTGTGAACAGGCCATACTGCGGCGGCAAACCCGCCAATGTGGCAAACGCAATGCCCTGGGGCAAGACCAGCACCGCCCCCAGCAAGCCTGCCAATGCATCGGCACGCAGGGTGGCAGGCGTGACGGTGTGTACCCAGTCACCGAACAGGCGTTGCCAGACAGAAGGGGGGCTGGTAACCGATGTGCCTTGCATGCCCCCGAGCTTAACGCGCCTCGGGGATCAATTTACGCCAGTCCCAACAAACGCAGCACCAGGCCCACGCCAGCCGACAAGGCAATCACCCGAATCACGCCCCATTTGAGCCGCCACAAAGCCAGCGCAGCGCCCACCACAATCGCCAGCGCAATCCAGTCCATCGGCCCGTTTGAACCACGCGGGTAAGCCACAGCGGCCATGAAAAACAAGGCCAGGTTGGCGATCACGCCCACCACAGCAGCCGTCACGGCAGCCAGTGGCGCGGTCAGTTTGAGGTTGCCACGCGTGGACTCAACATAAGGCCCGCCCGCCAGAATAAAGATAAAGGATGGCAAAAACGTAAACCAGGTGGCCACGCATGCACCCAGCGCGGCACCCACGAACAGTGCTTCTGGCCCCATCACGGCCTTGCCCCAACTGGCCACGAAACCGACAAATGCCACGATGATGATGAGCGGGCCAGGCGTGGTCTCACCCAGCGCCAGGCCGTCCATCATTTGCGCAGTGGTCAACCACTGGTAATGCTCAACCGCCGACAGGTTGACATAGGGCAGCACGGCATACGCGCCGCCAAACGTCAGCAGCGCCGCCTTGGTAAAAAACCAGCCAATTTGCGTCAATGTGCCTTGCCAGCCGAAATTGAAAAACAGCAAAGCCATGGGTAACAGCCACAGTGCAGCGCCTGCCAGCAGTACCAGGCCCAAGCGTGACAGCTTGAACTTTGCGTGAAGAGGTGTTGGCGTGTCGTCGTCAATCAACGCGGCCTCATGTATGCCGCCTGCTTTGGCCGAATGACTGCCACCCTTGCCCAAGGCGCGAGGCGCGACCCGTGACAACACGGCCCCCAGCAGCAGAGCGGTCAGCACCACCCACGGGAACGACACCTGAAATGCCCAGACAGCTACAAAACTCAGCGCTGCCAGCACCCACGGAACAGGCGCCAAGAGTGGATTACCCAACGATTTGCTGGCTATGCGGTGCAGTGCGTGCAACACAATCGCCGCCACGGCGGGCTTGATGCCGTAAAAAATCCCGGCCACGATGGGTTGTGTGCCAAAAGCCATGTAAACCCAGCTCAGCACAATCAACAACACCAGCGAAGGCAACACAAACAGCACGCCTGCCACCACCCCGCCCCAGGTGCGGTGCATCAGCCAACCCAGGTAGGTCGCCAGTTGCTGGGCTTCCGGGCCAGGCAGCAGCATGCAAAAATTCAGTGCATGCAAAAAGCGTTTTTCAGATACCCAGCGGCGCTTTTCCACCAGTTCGCGGTGCATGATGGCAATCTGCCCGGCTGGGCCGCCAAAGCTGATGAAGCCCAGTTGGAGCCAAAAGCGAAACGCTTCACTGAAAGATACCTGGGGCGGCAGCTGTGATGGATTGTCAGTTGTCATGGTGTGCTTTTTGCAACGGTGGGCAGCGCAACGGAGCGCCACTGGGCAATGTCTTGCGCATTGTCCACGCCGTCTTCGCCGCCTTCAAATCCACCTGCCAGAGCGTGTGCATTCAATCCAGCAACTCGCAAGGCAGCCGCTGCTTCTCGGCTCACATGGTGGCCGTACACGCAGTAAGTCACGACTTCTCGATGCGGGTTTGAGACAGACAACGCCGCAGCAAAAGTGAGTATTTGATCGGCAGGGCAGCGCTGCGCACCCACCAGCATTCGCGAACTGGCATCGAAGCGCGCCTGGGGCCTCACATCCAGCAGCAAAGGCGAACCTGCGCGGCCCAGACGGTCGCCGAGCTCTTGCGGCGAAATGAACAAAGAAGAAACGGGATCGGAAGAATTGATACGGGTGTCCACAAAGTACTCCAAACGAGTTGCCAGCGCTTGGACGGGACACCGTCTATCTCTAAAGATTCGGGAGGCTGTATTCCCGATAGCAGAATATTAGCACCCGCCAAAGGCTTACTTGCGCTGAAACTTGAACACCGCGCGGCTGGCCAGCGCATTCGGCCAAAAGCGGACTTCGCGGCCGTCTTGCAGACCGAACTGGTCGAGTATTTCAAGCTGGTTTTTCACGGCCAGCGCTTCAAAGTCCTGCAAGGTACCCACCCGTATGTTGGGCGTGTCATACCACTGGTAAGGCAGCACCTTGGTCACGGGCATACGGCCGCGCAGCACCGCCAGCCGGTTGGGCCAATGGCCGAAGTTGGGGAACGCAACAATGCCAATGCGGCCCACGCGTGCTGTCTCGCGCAGCATGACTTCGGCATTTCTCAAGTGCTGAAGCGTGTCGATTTGCAGCACCACATCAAACGAGGCATCGCCAAACACAGCAAGACCTTCGTCCAGGTTAAGCTGAATCACATTCACGCCGCGTGCCACGCAGGCCTGCACGTTGGCGTCGTTGATTTCAACGCCGTAGCCTGAACAACCCCGCTCCTTGATCAAATATGCCAGCAACTCGCCTGTGCCGCAACCCAGGTCCAGCACGCGTGAACCATGCGGCACGAGGCGGGCTATCGACAGCAGGTCTTGTGAAGGTGCAGCTGTCATACGGCCACCCTGCTCTGAAAATAAGACCGCACAACGCCCATGTACCGGGCGTCTTCAAGCAAAAAGGCGTCATGCCCGTGCGGCGCATCAATCTCGGCATAGCTCACGTCAATCTGGTTGTCCAGCAGCGCCTTGACGATCTCGCGGCTCCGGGCGGGTGCAAAGCGCCAGTCGGTGGTGAAGCTGATCAGCAAAAATTTAGCCGTGGCTTGCTTCAAGGCTGCGCTTAAATCGCCGCCAAAGGCAGCCGCAGGGTCAAAGTAATCGAGCGCGCGCGTAACTAAAAGGTAGGTGTTGGCGTCGAAGTATTCGCTGAACTTGTCGCCCTGATAACGCAAATAGCTTTCGATCTGGAATTCCACATCCTGAGTCGAAAACTTGTAACCGCTGGCATGAGTTTTGGAAATCTCTCTGAGCTGCCTGCCAAACTTGTCATTCATCACGTCATCGCTCAGGTACGTGATGTGACCAATCATTCGCGCAATGCGCAGGCCGCGTTTGGGCAGGACGCCATGCTCAGCGTAGTGGCCTTCGCAAAAGTCAGGGTCGGTGACGATAGCGCGGCGCGCGACTTCGTTAAAAGCAATGTTTTCTGCGGTGAGGTTGGGCGCGCTGGCCACCACCACCGCATGGCGCACACGGTCCGGGTATTGCAGCGTCCAGCTCAGGGCCTGCATGCCGCCCAGGCTACCTCCCATCACAGCGGCCAAGGTTTGAATACCCAGCGCATCCATCAGGCGAGCTTGTGCATCGACCCAGTCCTGCACGGTGACCACCGGAAAGTCAGCGCCATAAATCTTGCCGGTGTCCGGATTGGTCTGCATCGGGCCGGTCGAGCCAAAGCAGGAGCCCAAATTGTTCACCCCGATGACAAAAAACTGGTGGGTATCCACCGGCTTGCCAGGGCCGATCATGGTGTCCCACCAGCCTTCGGATTTTGGCTGGCCCTCATACACGCCGGCAACATGGTGCGATGCATTCAGGGCGTGGCAAATCAGCACCGCGTTGGACCTGTCAGCATTCAGGGTGCCATAGGTCTCGTAGCTCAGGTCATAGGCGCGAAGCTGTGCACCGCTTTGCAGCGGCAAGGCGTCTTCAAAATGCATGGACTGCGGTGTGGCGATCAACATGGCGTGTGCAGTGAAAATAAAAAAACCCGGCATCGCTAAAGGCGAGGCCGGGCTGGCAGGCGTCTTTAGCTGTACTTGTAAAGCGCCCGCAAGCTGTAGCAAATCGGCGCGGATTCAGTATATCAACTCCGGCCAGCTGGCGAAACTCCCGACGCAAGCGGCATGCTCAGGCAATTGGCTCACTGCAGATGCTCTGATTTCAATAGCTGCTTGCGCACACGTTTATTGGCTTTGCGGCGTGTTTGGCACCCAAAAAAGGGTTTGAGGGCTTATTTCGGGGCCGTTTCAATGAAACTGGGTCGCTGGGCCAGCTTTTCCTGGAGCTTGACCAGATTGGGATAGGTTTCACGCCATGCAATCTGTGGAAAACGGTAGTCGAGGTAACCCAGCGCGCAGCCCACGGCCACATCTGACAGGCTGAAGTGCACGCCGCTGCAAAACGGCTTGTCCGCCAGGCCGGTGCTCATGGCTTTGAGCACATCGTTGATTTTGCCGATCTGCCGGTCTATCCACGGCTGGCATCGCTGGGCCTCGGTGCGGCCTTTGAAGATGACCTCCATGCGCGCCGTCAGGGCCGCGTCCAGCAAGCCGTCTGCCAGAGCTTCCCAGGTTTTGACTTCGGCACGTTCACGACCCTGCGCCGGGATCAGCTTGCCGACGGGGGACAGGGTGTCCAGGTATTCCACGATGACTCGTGAGTCAAAAACCGCTTCGCCGCCTTCCATCACCAGGCAGGGTACCTTGCCCAGCGGGTTCGATTCAGTCATGGTGGTCTGGGGGGACCACACGTCTTCAATGACGTACTGATAATCCAGCTTTTTTTCAGACATCACCACGCGGACTTTGCGGGCGTAAGGGCTAGCGGGGGAACCGATGAGTTTCATAAATCTTTTTTCAGGCTTCGGTGAGTGCTTGTGGCGTGGTTTGAAACTTCATTCTATCGATTTAGCCCGCCTACAATCGCGTCATGAGCTCCCTTGCATCCACCTCGATCCCGTTGTCCCCTACCAATGCCCTGTCGCCGCTAGACGGGCGCTATGCTGCAAAACTGGCCAATTTGCGGCCTTTGATGAGCGAGCAAGGCTATATGCACCGCCGCGTTCAGGTTGAAATCGCCTGGTTTATCGCGCTGTCAGATGCAGGCTTTGCTGAATTTAGGCCGCTCAGCCCCGGAGCGCGCACTTACTTGCTGGGTTTGGTGAAGAATTTTTCTGAAGCCGACGCCCTGGCCATCAAAGACATTGAAAAAACCACCAACCATGACGTCAAAGCGGTGGAGTACTGGATTAAGTCCAAGTTTGATGCGCGGCCCGAGCTGATGGCCGTGGGGGAATTTGTACACTTTGCCTGCACCAGCGAGGACATCAACAACACCAGCCACGCACTGCAGCTCAAGGGCAGCCGTCAGCTGGTTTTGCTGCCAGCGCTGGACAAGGTGATTGCCAAAATGCGCGAGATGGCGCATGCCTTTGCCAACCAGCCCATGCTGAGCCGCACCCACGGGCAGACCGCCAGCCCGACCACGGTCGGAAAAGAAATCGCCAACGTGGTGACTCGTCTGGTCAATGCACGGGCCAAGATTGCTGCCGTGCCGCTGATGGCCAAAATGAACGGGGCGGTAGGTAACTACAACGCGCATTTGGCTGCCTGGCCAGAGCACGACTGGGAGGCGTTCAGCCGCAAGGTCATTGAAACGCCAGAACCTCTGGGGTTAGGGCTCACTTTTCAGCCCTACAGCATCCAGATTGAACCGCATGACTACATGGCCGAGCTTTTTGATGCGATTGCCCGCACCAACACCATCCTGATTGACTGGTCGCGTGACGTGTGGGGTTATGTCAGTGTGGGCTACTTCAAGCAACGGTTAAAAGCCGGCGAGATTGGTTCGTCCACCATGCCGCACAAGGTCAACCCGATTGATTTTGAGAACGCCGAGGGCAACCTGGGCCTGGCCAATGCGCTGCTCAAACACTTGTCTGAAAAGCTGCCCATCAGCCGTTGGCAGCGCGACTTGACCGACTCCACCGTGCTGCGCAACATGGGCGTGGCCGTCGGCTATGCGGTACTGGCGTACAACTCGCTGAACGTCGGCCTGGGCAAGCTGGAGCTGAACGCCGAAGCGCTGAATGATGATCTCAACGCCTCCTGGGAAGTGCTGGCCGAGCCGATTCAAACCGTGATGCGCCGCTACGGCGTGCAGGGCGCCTATGAAAAGCTCAAGGAAGTCACCCGCGGCAAAACGGTTCAGGCGGCTGACTTGCATGCGCTGATTGCATCGCTGGACATCCCCGAAGTCGAGAAAACCCGCCTGCTGGCGATGACACCCGGCAGCTATGTGGGCATGGCAGCTGAGTTGGCTAAACGGGTTTAGGACCGGGTTGAAGGCCAGTTTTTGCCTCTAAAAAGTCTTTCTCGACCGTTTTTTTGCCTTTTTAAGGCATCAAATAAGCCTCCAGACCAATAGATACATGCGCAAGCAGCTCCTAAATTTGTAGCACTTGCTGGCTGTCGGCAGCTCGCCTGAAAACCGGTATGCGCCTGTTAGGCGTGCTGGGGGCTTGGTCCACCATGGTTTGCTGGCGCTGCCCGGCGCTGGCTGTCAGCGTACTGATGAACTGCGCCTCGGGAAGGTTGTGCCAGTACCGACGCGGCATTTCCTTTTGCATCATCTTCAGCTTCAGCCGGGCCGGGTTGAAGATGTTCTGGTAGTACGTCAGCCACAGACCTTCACCTGCGTCGGGCGGCGGCGCATCGCTTTTTTGGGCACCGGGGCTAAAGCGGATGACCGCACCGTCCCAGGCCATGCAGCGCTCGGGCGTCAAAATCGCCCAGCGCATCTGGGTAAAGCGGCGGGCAAAAAACGGCGCGATGGCTTGAACAATGTGGTGCTCAGGCTCAAACCAAGCCACATGCAGTGGGCCGCCGTTTGGCCGGGCCTTGAACGTTTCGTCAAGAACGGTTCTGAACCGCACAAACGCTTTCATCTTGTGCATGTCGCGCCGCACCGCCTGGGCCAGATGTTGGGCTTTCAGCATGTCTGCATCGATGGGGTCGTACCGCAAGCCGGGCTCACGCGCCATGCGCCACAGCAGGCGGTAGAGCAGCTCAAAGCGGGACCTGTCGCTGTGCAAAATGACGGTTTCACACAGGGCCAGGAAGTCAGGTGCGACGTGAACGGCAGGCGCACCTTCTGACGCTGGCGTTTCCAGAGCAGTCGCTTCGCCGGTACCGAGCCACATCACCTGATCCGGTGGCGTGCCGCTGGCCAGCAGTCGACGTGCCGCACGCCGAAAGCCGGCCAGATCTGTTGGGCCGGCCAACTGGATCTGCTGGAGGTCATCTGCAAAAAGATCGTTCATGGCGTTCCTCTTAAAACAGGGCGTGCTGCAAGGGCGCGGGCTGGGCCAACTGGCTGAGTTGTGCTGGCAGATTGGCGGCATCCAGTGTCTTGCCGGGCTGGTGGTCAGGCAGCAGCACAAAGGGCATGACTTTTTTGAGCGGCACATGCAGGCGCTGCAGATCGCCAAGCCGGACTTGCCGCACACGGCGGGCCTGCAGAATGCGCAGCACCGACTGCACGCCCAGGCCAGGGATTCGCAGCAACATCTCACGGGGAGCCAGGTTGATGTTCACGGGGAAGCGTGCGCGGTTGGCCAGTGCCCACGCGAGTTTCGGGTCGGTATCAAGCGACAGCATGCCGCTGCTGTTGTCCGGGTTGTCAGGCACGATTTCGTCATGCGCAAAACCGTAAAACCGAATCAACCAGTCGGCCTGGTACAGCCGGTGTTCGCGCATCAACGGCGGCTGCACCAGCGGCAGATACCGCGATGCGTCAGGTATGGGGCTGAAGGCCGAGTAGTACACACGCCGCATCTTGAAGCCGCTGTACAGCGCGGCGCTGGCGCTCAAAATGGTGCGGTCGTTCGTTGCGTCGGCTCCCACAATCATCTGCGTGCTTTGCCCGCCGGGTGCAAAGTGCGGTGCGGCGGCACGGCGGCTTTTCAACGAGCGCGGCAGTGAAATGATGCTGGTTTTGGCCTGGTCTTGTGCCGCGCCTTTGGCATCGTCGATGTGCCCGCGCAGCCGCCCCATCATGCGCCGGATGGCCGGACCGTTTTTTTCAGGCGCCAAAGCGGCCAGGCCTTCCTGGGTGGGCAGCTCGATGTTGATGCTCAGGCGGTCTGCGTACAGCCCCGCTCTAGCCAGCAGCTCGGGCGACGCGTCCGGGATGGTTTTGAGGTGGATATAACCGCGAAAGTCATGGTCTTCTCGCAGCTGCCGGGCAACTTCCACCACCTGCTCCATCGTGTAGTCAGCACTCTGAATGATGCCGCTCGATAAAAACAGGCCCTCAATGCAGTTGCGGCGATAAAAGTCCAGCGTCAGGTTGACGACCTCCTCAACCGAGAACCGGGCGCGCGGCACATTGCTGCTGACGCGATTGACGCAATACAGGCAGTCATACGTACAAAAGTTGGTCAGCAGGATTTTGAGCAGCGAGATACAGCGGCCGTCTGGCGCGTAGCTGTGGCAAATGCCTGAGCCTTCCGTCGAGCCTATGCCCTTGCCACCCACCGAGTTGCGCTTGGCCGTGCCGCTGGACGAGCACGAGGCGTCGTACTTGGCGGCATCGGCCAGCACCTCCAGCTTGCGCTGGACGGTTTGCAGAGAGGAAGATGAATTTGAATTTGAATTAAACACTGTATTAATATACAGTGTTTTGATCTTTCGCGCTACAGGCGCGCTCTACAACTCGATTTCAGCTGCTAAGGGCGCATGGTCTGACAAGTGCGACCAGGGTTTGTGCGGCAACACGACTGGTTTGTGGCCAATGGCGTTGCGCACATAAATACGGTCCAGACGAAGCAGCGGCTTACGTGCAGGAAAGGTACGGGCGGGCTGACCATGCGCCTGCACAAACACCTCATGCAGCCCCGCGCCCTCGGCGAGTTGCGTTTTGGCGCGGTGCCGCCAGTCGTTGAAGTCGCCGGCCACCACCAGAGGCGCTTGCGGCGGTATGTTGGTGTTGATCAGGCCGCACAGCTTGTCCATCTGCTGGGTGCGGTGGGTTTCAGTCAGGCTCAGGTGCACGCAGATAGCGTGCAAGTTAACACTGCGGCCGGGGATTTGCAGCTCGCAATGCAGCAGACCGCGCCGCTCGGGCCCGCTGATCGATACGTCGTGGTTTTCGAACCGCACGATGGGAAACTTGGACATCACCGCGTTGCCGTGGTCACCCTTGTCGTACACCGCGTTGCGGCCGTAGGCGAAGTCGGGCCAGATGCTGTCGGCCAAAAACTCGTAGTGCGGCGTGTCGGGATAGTTGTCAAACTTATCACCGTGGTGCGTGTGGCTGCCAGTCACTTCTTGCAAAAACACCACGTCTGCACCGATTTTGCGCACGGCTTCGCGCAGCTCGGGCAAGATGAATTTGCGGTTAAAAAACGTGAAGCCCTTGTGGATGTTGACCGTCAAAACCTTGATGGAAAACGTCTTGGCGGCTGTTGCAATGGCTTCGCTGGCTTCTGCCCGCACGTCGGCATCGGCTCGTGGAGCGACGGGAGCGGGCTTTGATCCGGGTACTTTGATGAGGGATTCGGGTAGGGACATAAACAGCGCAGGGTGGAGCCGCTGTGAAGATGAGCGGAATGAAAAATATACACCGCAATTGTTACGCCAGCTTGTGCGGGGCCACTGTAGGACGCAAGCCAAATAAAGGCGCCCGCTGCTAAAACGCTGTGCGTGCTGTGGGGCGACGTCCTACACACGGGTGGGTCGTGAGCCGATGAGTCGCGGCCCGTACAGCACCTAAATTTAACTTAGTCGCACCCACATCGGGTCGGCCCATCCAGGCACTGATGTGTTTGCATGGTTTTTTAAGGAGTTAGATATGCGTAAATTTTCAATGCAATCCCTTCCTGCGGCACTGGCCCTGACTGCCGTGATGGCCACTGCCCCGTTTGCCGCACAGGCCCAGTTGGGTCTGGGACTTGGCGCAGGCGCGGGCGTCGGTGTTGGTGTGGGCTTGGGCGTCAGGGACGGGGTGAATGCCAATATTGGCGCTGATGTGCGCGCCAACTCCGGCGTTGCCGCTTCTTCTGGCGGTGCTATGAGCGGGAGTGCTTCGGGTAATGGTGAGGCCAATGCCAACGCCAACATGAACGCCAATGCCAACGTGAACGCAAACACGAATGCAGCCGCCAGCGCTGGCGCGCGCGCGACAGGCCAGGTCCGTGGCGCGGTGGACGGTACTGCCAACCAGGCACAACGCACCACAAGGCGCGGTGTCAATGCAGCTGGCAACACGGTTGGCCGCATAGGCAGTGGTCTTAGAAACAGTACCACTGGCGGCGTGTCAGGCTCGGCTGGCGTGAACGCAGGTGGCGCTGCTGCCGTCATGGGCCAATAAGGTCAGCAGACGATGGATGGCTTGGCGGAGGCACGACGCGTCAGGCCCCATCAAGCCAGGCCAGCCCGGCAGAGGTGCCGCCAGGCTGGCCGCCTTTTGTGGGCCGGTATTCACATCCCACCCAGCCTTGCCAGTTGCACTCCAGACTCACTTCGTCAATGACATTGAAGAGGTAGCGGTAATTGAGCTCGCCGACGTCCGGCTCATGTCGCTCGGGCACACCGGCGATCTGAAAATGGCCGACACTGCCGGTAGGTAGGTATTTGCGGATTTTCATTGCAACGTCGCCCTCAACAATCTGGCAGTGATACAGGTCCATCTGCACTTTGAGGTTAGGCGCACCGACCAGGCCGATGATTTGATGGGCGTGGTCTTGCCGATTCAGGAAAAAGCGCGGAATGTCCCGTGTGTTGATGGGCTCCATCAGCACGTCAACCCCGGCCTTGGCCGCTTCGCCGGCGGCCCAGCGCAGGTTGCTGACGTACGTCGCCTGCAAGTCTTCACGCGTCAGGGAATCCGGAATCAGCCCCGCCATGAGATGAATGCGTGGGCAATGCAGCGCTTCGGCGTAGGTCAATGCCAGCGCAACACCTGCCTTGAACTCTGCTCCGCGCCCCGGCAGGCAAGCCGTGCCGCGGCTGCCATCAATGTCCCAGGCTTTGGCGATGCTGGCAGCATCGGTGCCACCCGGCGGCGCATTGAACAGCACCTGCTGCAAGTTGTTGGCTTTCAGCCGCGCGGCGAGCTCCGCGGCTGGGTAAGCGTAGGGAAAAAGATATTCAACCGCTTTGAAGCCGTCTTGAGCAGCCGCTTCAAAGCGATCCAGGAAAGGTAATTCGACATACATCATCGACAGGTTGGCGGCAAATTTAGGCATGATTTTTACGTGAACGTTTACCAGACCGCGCCAAAGGTTTGCCGCAGGTCTTCAATTTGTGCGTCCGTTAAGGGCGCGGTGCCGGGCTGCAGACAGGCAAGCCTGGCGGTTTCTTCGAGCTCTTCCAGCACAGCCATGGCTTCAAACGCGCTGGCAGCCCACACGTTGGGGCCCAGGCGGGGCAGCATGACAGCGCGAATCGGGGTGCCGCGTTCGCCGTACCGGGTAATGGTGTTGGCGACTTCAAGCGCCGCTGCTGCGCTACCTGGGCGGTGGTAGCTGATACGAGGGACGTGGCCGACCTTCATGACGAAATAAGGCGTCAGTGCGCCCAACAGTTCAGACGAGCCAGATTGCAGACTCAGCGCCACGCAATGCGTGCTGTGGGTGTGAATGATGCAACCTGCCGGCGCATTAAATGGGGCTGTAGCTGCATAAATACGGGCGTGAAGCGCTATGGTTTTACTTGGCTTTTCACCACTCATGTGCTGCGCGTTGGCATCCAGTTTGGCCAGCTTGGCGGGGTCTAGAAAGCCCATGCACGCATCGGTGGGCGTGATCAAAAAACCGTCGTCCAGTTGAACGCTGATGTTGCCCGCAGTCGCATGCACATAGCCACGGTCAAACAGGCTTTTGCCAACGCGGCACACGTCTTCACGGGCCCGGGATTCTTTAGAAAGCGTCATGCAAGCATCTTAAAAGCATCGGCGAAAAAGTCGTTGCCGCCGAAGTTGCCTGATTTGAGCGTGATATGAAGACCAGCGGCAAAGCACCACGGCACACCGGGTGCAATCTGCGGGCCAATTTGCATTTGTGTGATGCCCAGGGCTTGCACACATGCACCTGATGTCTCACCACCTGCAACAATCAACTGACGCACTCCCAGCGCCACCAAGCCTTGGGCGATTGCAGCCAGCGTGCGCTCCACCAAGGCACCAGCTTCTTCAACCCCCAATCTGCTTTGCACGGCTTTGATGACAGCGCTTTCAGCGGTTGAATACACCAGCACCGGGCCGCCTTGCAGCAGCGGCGTTGCCCACGCCAGTGCCTCCGCCGCCACGTCAATGCCACTGGCCATGCGCAGCGGGTCAATGCCCAGCGCAGGCCTTCCGGCAGCGATAAACGCCAACACCTGTGCGTTGGTGGCCAGCGAGCAACTGCCCGACACCACCGCTTGCAAGCCACTGGCTTGGGGCAGTGCGCTCGATTGCGTTGACGGTGCGATGCCAAAGTTTTGCGGCAAACCAATCGCCACACCTGAACCGGCGGTGACCAGCGGCATGTCTTTGAGCGCGGGGCCCAGGCGCATCAGGTCGTCGTTGCTGATGGCGTCAACAATCGCGATGCCAACGCCCGCTGCTTGTAGCTCGTCGATGCGTGCCGTCACTGCCTCTGCACCACGCGCCACTACGGTGTAGTCAACCAAGCCCACCGAGCGTTTGGTTTGCGCTTGCAGCACACGCACCAGGTTCGCGTCCGTCATCGGGGTGAGCGGGTGGTTTTGCATGCCGCTTTCATTGAGTAACGTATCGCCCGCAAACAAATAGCCTTTGAAGACCGTGCGTTTGTTGTCTGGAAAAGCAGGCGTTGCAATGGTGAATTTCGTGCCAAGGGCGTCCATCAGCGCATCAGTGACCGGGCCAATATTGCCCTGCGCAGTACTGTCAAATGTGGAGCAATATTTGAAATAGATTTGCTGCGCGCCTTGCGCTTGCAGCCAGGTCAACGCGGCAAGAGACTGCGTCATCGCGTCTTGCGGGGAAATGGTACGGGACTTTAGCGCTACCACTACCGCATCAACGTCTGCCGCTAACTCAGACGTTGGCACGCCAATCGTTTGCACCACGCGCATGCCTGCACGCACCAGGTTGTTGGCCAGATCACTGGCGCCGGTGAAGTCATCGGCAATGCAGCCGAGAAGGATGTTGTTCATGCTTTTTTCGGCAATTCAATGCCCGGGAAAATCTTGATCACAGCGCTGTCATCTTCCTTCGCAAAACCCGCAGTAGATGCCTGCATGAACATCTGGTGTGCAGTGGAGGACAGTGGCAGGGGGAACTTGCTGGCGCGCGCCATGTCGAGCACCAACCCCAGGTCCTTGACAAAAATATCGACACTCGACAGCGGCGTGTAGTCGGCTGCCAGAACCTGCGCCATGCGGTTTTCAAACATCCAGCTGTTACCCGCGCTATGGGTGATGACGTCGTACAAGGCTGCGGGGTCCACGCCTTCGCGCAGGCCCAGCGCCATTGCCTCGGCCGCAGCTGCTATGTGTACACCTGCAAGCAACTGGTTGATGACTTTGACTTTACTGCCCGCACCGGCCTTGTCGCCCAGCTTGTACAGCGTTCCCGCCATGGCCCGCAAAACGGGCTCTGCAATGTCGTAAGCCTCTGGCTTGCCCGCGCTCATCATGGTCATCTCGCCACTTGCTGCTCTTGCAGCACCGCCAGAAATAGGCGCGTCAATGTACAAAATACCGACTGCTGCCAGCCGCGCCTCCAGCGCCATAGACCAGTTAGGGTCCACCGTTGAGCACATGACAAACACGCTTCCGGGTGCCATGGCGCTGGCACAGCCTTGCTCACCAAACAGCACGCTTTCAGTTTGTGCAGCGTTAACCACAACCGACACCACCACGCGGCATTGACGAGCAAGCTCCGCGGGTGACGCACATGCCGTGCCGCCGCCAGCCGCAAAAGCTTGGGCTACCTCACTGCGCACGTCAAAAACAAAGGGCGCATGCCCCGCGCGGCGCAGCGATTGCGCCATGCCACTGCCCATGGCACCCAGGCCAATCAGTCCAACGGATGCGGTCACTTAAAAAAGCCTCCAAGACATGGGCGTGTAGGTGTAGGACTTGCCTTCTTTGCGCAGGGTACCCAAGCCTGGGAAAGGCAAATGCACTGCTGCTATCAGGATATTTTCTTTAACGGCCAGATCAAACATACTCATTCGTGCGCTGCTGGCTTTGGGCTGTTCCCAGTCAAAGGTGATGCTGACTTCAGGGCTGGCAAACTGAACAGGTGCGATATGAATCAGATCGCCGATAGCCAACATTTTGGCGCTGCCCGATGTCACCATGAAGCAGGTGTGACCGGGCGTATGTCCTACCGCTGCGACCGACGTGATGCCTGGCGTCAATTCCTCTCCCTGCTTGAACGGTTTGAGGCGGTCACCATAGGCGGCTTTGGCGCGTTTGGCGGGCATGAATCGGCCTTTTTGAGCGGCAGGTGCTGCGGCTTCAACATCGGGGTTGAGCCAATAGTCCGCGTCTTGCTGGGCAATGCGCAGTACTGCATTGGGGAACAACGCCGCACCTTCAGGCGTGACGGCACCATGCAAATGGTCACCATGCATGTGGGTGATGTAAATCTCATCAATTTGCGCTGGCTCTACACCTGCCGCGGCCAGGCCTTGCACCAATCGGCCTGCAGTTGGACCTAATAACTTGGCGCCGCCGGTGTCGAGCAGCACAAGTTTGTCGCCCGTATTGACCAGGAAAGTATTGACAGGCGTGCGAATCGGGCCGTACGGCAGATTGGCTGCTTCCATCAATTGCTGGACCCTATCTTGTGGCGCGTTGAGCAACCTTGGGTCGAGTTCTATATACCCGTCAAGAATGGTGGTGACCTCAAAATTACCCAGCTTCAAGCGGTGAACACTGATGACCTGATTGCCCGCTATGGGCGCTTTTGCAGACGCGGGCAGATTGTGGCCCAGGGCGGCCAGGCCAGCAGCGGCGCTGGCCGCTTTCAGGATGTGTCGGCGTTGTAACTGCATGGAAACTCCTTGGGTAAAACTGATTTTTTAGGTTGCTTTAAGACAAAGTTACCCGAGGGTGATTTTGGCGAAAGCTGCCACGCGCTTCCACTTGGCCGCATCACCAGCCATGAATGCGCCGGTCAACTGCGCGTTCAAAAAGCCCACGTCAGCGCCGCGTGACTCCATGCTGCGCACGATCTCTGCATCACGGGAGATTTTTTCAAGCGCTTGCTCCACGCGCGCAACAACTGCAGCCGCTACACCTGCAGGCGCGGCGAGGCCGTACCAAGCACTGACGTCAAAGTCTGGCAAGCCAGACTCCGCCAGCGTGGGGACGATGGCAATCGTTTTATTGCGCCTGCGCGTGGTCACCGCCAGTGCCTTGACGCTACCGCCCTGAATCTGGCCAATCACCGACGGCAAGTTTTCAAACATCATGTCTACTTCGCCTGCAATCAACCCAGTCACGGCTTGCGCGGCGCCCCGGTAGGGGATGTGGGTGATAAATGTACCTGTGGTGCTTTTGAGCAGCTCAGCAGACAGGTGTAGCGATGTTCCATTGCCGTTAGATGCATAGTTGAGTTTGCCGGGCATGGTTTTGGCTTTAGCCAGCAGCTCTGCAACGGTGTTGATGCCACTCTTGGGGTTGACCAGCAGCACGTTGGGTACGCGGCCGATCAAACCCACCGGCATGATCTGCTCTGGTTGGTAGGCCATGGCCCTGTACAGCGCAGGGCTGATGGTGAGCGGCGGTGATGCCATGAGCAGGGTGTAGCCATCAGCGACGCTGCGAGCGACTTCAGCGGCACCCAGATTACCGCCTGCGCCGGGCCTGTTGTCTACAACGACTGCCTGGCCAAGTTCTTGCGCCAGGCGCGGGCTCATCAACCTGGCCATGGTGTCAATCAAGCCACCCGGCGGAAAAGGGACCACTAGCCGGACGGGCTTGGTGGGCCAACTTTGCGCGATGGCAAAGTGCGGCGCAAGAACGAGAGCGCCAGCGCTGGCCTTGAGAAGCTGGCGGCGTTGAACGTATGGTGGTGTTTGCATGGTCTAGTCCGCTTTCGCGCCTGACTCACGCGCCACCTTGACCCACTTGTCAACTTCAAGTGCTACAAATGTTTTCATCTCATTCGGCGTGTTGGTCAACGGTGTGCCGCCGGTAGCGCTAAGTTTGTCGGCAAAGGTTGAGTCTTTCAGGATGTCGGCGACTTCTTTGTTCAGACGCTCAACGATGGCACTGGGTGTGCCTGCGGGAGCAAACAGACCAAACCAAACCGTTTGCTCAAAATTGGTCCCCCCCTCAAGCATCGTTGGCACATCCGGCAACGCTTTGGCGCGGCCTCTGGTAGTCACTGCAATTGGGCGCAGTTTGCCACCACGAACCAGTGCCATGGCAGGCGGCATGTTGCTGATCATCACCGTCACGCGCTGCGCGGCTACGTCACCCAGTGCCTGCTGCACGTCCTTGTAGGGGACGTGGCGCATTTTCAGGCCAGCAATCAGGTTTAAATATTCTCCTGCCAAGTGCGAGGAGCTGCCGTTGCCACCCGATGAAAACGTGACCGCCTCTCCCTCTTTGCGGGCGTAGTCGATGAACTCTTTGAGGTTTTTAATCGGCAGTTCGCTGGACACACTCATCAGGCTTGGCGTGGTGGCGACCATGGCCACCGCTTCAAAGTCCCTGACCGGGTTGTAGGCCAGCTTGGGGTACACACCCACATTCATGGCGTGTGAGCCGATGTTGCCCATCACCAGCGTGTAGCCGTCGGCCGGGGACTTGGCCACGATGTCAGCACCCAAAGCTCCGCCTGCTCCGGGCTTGTTGTCGGCCACCACGCTTTGTCCCAGGCGTTTTTGCAGCTCGATACCAAGCAGGCGCGTCATGGTGTCCGGAGCTGAGCCTGCGGCGGACGGTACGATGATTTTGATCGGCTTGCTGGGCCAGGTTTGCGCCCAGCTGGAGGGAAGCAGTGCGGCCAGCGCCAAGCTCATAAAAATGTGTTTTTTCATAGCGCACCCTCTTTAAGATTGACTCAATATTTGTCTGGTTATCATACAAATTAATCAAAACCTCATGCTGCGGGTTTTCCCGTTAGTCAATCGCCAACGGCACTAGCGCCGGGTGTTGCCAGACACCAGCGGGCTGGCCAGTTTCACACCTTCTTGCTGCCAGAAGGCAGGGTCGGCTTGCTCAATGCGCTTGATCGCGTTGTCCATGTGACGCGCTGCTGCTTTGCGCGCTTTGCTGGCGTCACCCACTACGATCGCTTCAATAATGGCTTGGTGTTCGGCTTGCACTTGACGTGCAAAGTCAGCGCGACGGGCTTCGTTGGCGCGCGTAACCCGAGTGGCACCGTGCAAGAACTGGCGCAAATAATCCAGTGTGCTGATGAGAAACTGGTTCTGTGCAGCATCGGCAATGGCCCGGTGCAGAGCGACGTCTTCATCAACGCCATCACCGCCAACACTGACGGCCTTGTCGAGCGCTTCGGCAGCGCGATGGATGCGCTTGACATCCACAGGCTTGCATCGCTGCGCTGCCAGTGCCGCAACTTCTGCCTCCAACGCCCGCCTGACTTCAACCATTTGAATCACGGCGCGCTTTGAAACTGTAGAACTTGCATCAAACTGCAGCGGCGAGAAGGTGGAAGCCTTAACAAAGGCGCCGCTGCCTTGGCGCGATTCGACCAGCCCCAGTGACTTCAAACGCGACACCGCCTCACGGATGACGGTGCGGCTCACCCCGAATTGGTTGACCAGCAATGCCTCGGTTGGCAACCTGTCACCGTCAACCAGCCTGGACGAGCGAATCTCAGCACTGATGGCACGCGCTACCTGGTCAGACAGTGAAATGCCAGGCGTGAGGGAGGTGAAACGGGTGGTCATCAGCGTGCAGAGTTTGTCCTACAACTTTACAACAGCAGCTCATGATGTCGTCCTACACGCATGCTGCGCATGGGCTGATGAAGAAAAGCAATGACGCACGTTAACTTAGACAGGTAGGGTCTTCAATGGGCCTTCCGGCGGAACACTAGGAATATCGCTTGGTGTTTTTGCGATTTCCCCGTCCAACTTTTAAGGAAACTGAAATGAACAAGTCAACTCTCTCCATCCTCATGGCCGCCATGATGGCTGCTTCCGGCTTTGCAGCTGCGCAAACCACCGCACCAGCGATGCCCGGCACCATGGGCGGTTCAGGTCCATCAGCCGCACAGACCGCTGCACCTGGCAACATGCCCAACACACGTGCTGAAGTAAAAGCTCAAATTGGCACTGGCGAAGCCAAGGCAGGCACGCAAGGTGGCTCTGGTCCGTCTGCCGCACAAACTGCAGCACCCGGCAACATGCCTAACGCACGTGCTGATGTGAAAGCTGACGCCGCTGCAAACAAGGCCGCTGCCGGCATTCAGGGTGGTTCAGGTGCTTCGCCGCAGACCAACATGAACACCAAAGACCTGAACAGCTCAACCACGTCTGCCGAACGCCAGGCTAAACGTGCTGAGCGTAAAGCGCGCGCAAAAGCCAAACGTGAAGCGAAGATGAACGCGTCTGCCAGCGTCAAGGCAGCTGACCCCATGATGAAAGACGGCAAGGCTCAGTAAGCCTGCCGTACCTTATGCCTGCTTTGCAGGCATAAAAAAAGCGCCTGACGTCGTGAGAAGCCAGGCGCTTTTTTCTGGTTTCTATTTTGGTCTTGGACGTTGCAGGTTCTTATCGGGTTGCGGTAGCTTCCCTGCGCGCAGCAACTTGACAGCATGCGCCACTGCGCTGGCTACATTGCGTACTTCTGCCTGTACAGCCTTGTCGGCATCCAGCGTATCGTGGCTGTTGGCATAGGGTTCGTAGTAGCCTATAAAACGGTCAAGCTTGGCCTGGGCACCTGCATCAATCAAACCCATCCAGTCCAGCCAGTCCGTCAGGCTGCGGCGTGCACCTTCAATGCCCGCCACGTCACCATGCACCACCACGCCGTAAGTACGGCCACTCAGGTGCTTTGGATAGTCCCAGCCTTTTATTTCCAGCGCTTTGGCCTCTGCTGGTTTTTTACCGTGCGTAGTGGTTGGATCGGGATTCCCGCCATCGGCACATACCAGCCGATCAATCATGAGTTTGAGCGGGCTGGGCGCCTGATACCAGTACACGGGCGTCAAAATAATGATGCCGTGCGCGGCCGTCCAGCGCTCATAAATTTCAGCCATCCAGTCGCTGGTTTGTCCCTGCGCATGGTTGGGGTAGCAGCTGCATGGCCAGTGGCACAGTGGCATCGCCGTAGAAGCGCAGGCCTTGCAGGGGTGAATGTTCAGATGGTAGCTGGAGGTGAGCCAACTCAAGTCCAGCACGTCCACGTCAATACCTTCTTTTTGCAGCGTGGTTTTGGCAGCATTGGTCAAGCGCCAGGTTTTAGATATCTCGCCGGGGCAGGTGCCATCGTTGCGGGCTGAGCCGCAAATCAGCAGCACCCGCGAAGGGCTGGTTTTTTTCGACCACTTCGCCTGGGCGGCCTCAATCAGTTTTTTAGTCGCCAGCCACTCTACTGACAAGTCGTACGCGGGGTCAGCATAGCCCGATCCTGCCTTGCGGGTGACGGGTGCTTTGCGGCCTTCTTTGTACGCCTCCCACGCGACAGTTTCAAGCCGGCCCAACGCTTCGGCCTCGGGCTTGAAAGCCGGGTCCATGAACGACTGCATGAAGCGTTCATGAAATACCTTGCGCGATAAAACGGCGGGCGCCTGGCCCTTGCGGACGGTGGATGTTTTGATCATCACACCATGTTAGACATACAGCCAAGCACTACTGATGCTTATGGACGCTGTCCTACGCCGCCTTGCGCTGCCTATCTCAAGTCAAGAAGCGCCGTGGTCGCCGCGCTTGCCATGCTCACCGCGTGCGCCATGTTTGCCGTGTTCTCCATCAAAGATTTTTTGCTGCTCAGCTGTGAGTGCAGCGTAAAAGGTTTTTGTTGCATTGCCGCGCTTGTCCATTTCAGCATTCATTTGTGCCATGCGTTCAGCACGCGCTGCACGCATTTTATCGATGCGCTCTGGTGTCGTGAGTTTTTCCATTTCGGCGCGTTGTGCGTCGCTGGGGCGCATACCCATGCCGGCAGGCGGCTGCATAGCGGCGGTGTAAGCCGTCCACGCGCCTTCTTGGGCTGGGGTGAGTTTGAGCTTGGCTTTCAGGTCGGCCTGGTGTTTGGCCACCATGGCCTGCATTTTTGCTGGGTCATGGCTACCCATGTGGTGACCGCGTGCGCTGGAAGCTGCCGCACCAGGTGCGGCAGGCGCGGCACCCTGCGCCATGGCACTGGCACCGGCTGCCAGCAAGCCTGCAAGAGCCAGGCCGCGCACCAGTTTGTTGACGCTGGAGGGTGAATTGAGATTGAATGCCATAAAAACTTCCTTTCAAGAAGATGAACGCAAGTTTCAAGGGTGCTCGTGAACAATCGATGGTTTTGCCGTGATGGTTTGTAAAGTTTGGTGAACATTCAGTGTGTGCTTACAATGGTTTCAGCTTGTCGGGGTGCCCATGAATATTTGGGCTGAGATCACTTTGTATATAAGGTGAGACCCGCTGAACCTGATCGGGGTTATTCCCGCGTAGGGAACAACGCTTTTGGCTCCCGGATTCCCTTTGCACAAGGGAGTGGGCTCTCCAGGCAGGCACCCCACCACCTGGAATCACGGAGACCCGCCATGGCAAAAACTTCACTGACTGTTGATACTGCCGACCTCACAAGTCGCATCACACGCACGCCGTTCCCCGGCTCGCGCAAGATTTATATTGAGGGCTCGCGGCCTGATATTCGTGTGCCGTTTCGCGAGGTGTCATTGACGGATACTTTGGTAGCTGAAGGATCAACCACCCGGCGTGAAGCGAATCCTCCGCTGCGTTTGTTCGATGCATCAGGCGTGTACACCGACCCGGATGTAACCATTGACGTGACCCGCGGCCTGCAGCCCCTTCGCGGCGCGTGGATCAACGAACGGCAAGACACGGAAGCGCTCGACGGCATCAGCAGCGCCTATGGCCGCGAACGCTTGAATGACCCAGCGCTAGATGCGCTGCGCATGGCCAAAGCCCCGGTGCCACGTCGAGCCAAGCCCGGCATGAATGTGTCGCAAATGCACTATGCCCGTAAAGGCATCATCACCCCTGAGATGGAGTACATCGCCATTCGTGAAAATCTGGTGCGTGCGCAACTGGCCGAGCGCCTGGCAACAGAGCGCATGCCTAAAAAAGGGCATTCGTTCAACGCCTCAATACCCGAACAAATCACCGCTGAATTTGTGCGTGATGAGGTCGCGCGTGGCCGTGCGGTGATACCGAACAACATCAACCACCCCGAGAGCGAGCCGATGATCATTGGCCGCAATTTTTTGATCAAGGTCAACGCCAATATTGGTAACTCGGCCGTCACGTCGAGCATCGAGGAAGAAGTGGACAAGCTGGTCTGGTCGATTCGCTGGGGCGCAGACACCGTGATGGATTTGTCCACCGGCGACAACATCCATGAGACGCGTGAGTGGATCATGCGCAATTCACCCGTGCCGATTGGTACCGTGCCGATTTACCAGGCGCTTGAAAAAGTCAATGGCAAAGCCGAGGACCTGACGTGGGAAATCTTTCGCGACACACTCATCGAGCAGGCCGAACAAGGCGTGGACTACTTCACCATTCACGCCGGAGTAAGGCTGGCCTATGTGCCGCTAACAGCCAACCGCCTGACGGGCATCGTCTCGCGCGGTGGTTCCATCATGGCCAAGTGGTGTTTGTCGCACCACAAAGAGAGCTTTTTGTATGAGCACTTCGAAGACATCTGCGAGATCATGAAGCAGTACGACATCTGCTTTTCACTCGGCGATGGTTTACGGCCAGGCTCGATTGCTGACGCGAATGACGAGGCGCAATTTGCCGAGCTGCATACGTTGGGCGAGCTGACGCAGATCGCCTGGAAGCACGACGTACAGGTGATGATTGAAGGCCCCGGCCATGTGCCGCTACAGCTTGTGAAAGAAAACGTCGAAAAGCAACTGGAAGCCTGCTTTGAAGCGCCCTTCTACACACTGGGCCCATTGATCACTGACATCTCGCCTGGCTATGACCACATTTCATCTGCGATGGGGGCAGCCAATATTGGCTGGTACGGCACAGCGATGCTGTGCTATGTCACGCCGAAGGAGCACCTCGGTTTGCCAAACCGTGACGATGTGAAGCAGGGTCTGATTGCCTACAAGATTGCCGCCCATGCGGGCGACTTGGCCAAGGGCTACCCCGGCGCGCAGATGTGGGACAACGCGGTCAGCAAGGCACGTTTTGAATTTCGCTGGGAAGACCAGTTCCGCCTGGCGATTGACCCTGACACAGCGATGGCCTACCACGACGAAACGCTGCCCAAAGAAAACGCCAAGGTGGCGCATTTCTGCTCGATGTGCGGGCCGAAGTTCTGCTCGATGAAAATATCGCAGGAGGTGCGCGAGTTTGCTCGCCTGAATCCTTCGACCACCACACTTGCACCCGCCGCGGGTGTGATCGCTATCAAGCAGATTGACAACGACTTGCAGGTCAAAGCCAAAGAGTTTCGCGAGGGCGGGAGCGAGATTTACTCCTGACATGAAACCACTGCACATTGGCATCGCAGGTGCAGGCCTGGCAGGTCGCCTGCTGGCCTGGCGGCTGGCTCGCGCAGGTGCCAGCGTGAGTTTGTTGGACGCACAAAACCGTGACGACCTGACCAGCGCGTCACAAACCGCCGCCGCCATGCTTTCGCCGCTGGCTGAGCTGGCGGTGTCGGATGATGCAGTGTTTGAACTGGGTCAGCGCTCTCTGGCGTTGTGGCCTGAGTGGCTAGCGCAGCTGGCCACACCTGTCTACTTCAGACAAGACGGCACGCTGGTCGTCGCGCACACGCAAGACGGCGCGTCGCTGGAGCATTTCAATCGGCTGTTGCATCACAAGTTGCCAGCAGCTTCTCAAGCGCAAGTACAAACGCTCGATGCCGCAGCACTTGCGCAAATCGAACCCCTGCTTGCCGGGCGCTTTAACGGCGGCCTTTTCTTGGCAGGTGAGGGCCAACTGGCCAATGACCAGTTGATGGCAGCGTTGGCAACGGAGCTGGATAGCCTGGGTGTGCACTGGCATGAAGGCCGGAGCGTTGAAGGTGTTGAAGCGCAGTCCATCGTTTGCGCAGGCCAAGCCTATGCCGTTGACCTGGCGGTAGACGCGCGCGGCGTCGGCAGCAAGTTGACCTTGCCCACCTTGCGAGGTGTACGCGGCGAAGTACTACGTGTGCGATGCCAAGACGTAACACTCCAGCGCCCAGTGCGCCTGATGCACCCGCGCTACCAGCTGTACGTTGCGCCGCGCCCCAATCATGAATTTGTCGTCGGTGCAACCGAGCTGGAATCTGAGGACGCTGGCCCGGTCACCGTGCGTTCAGTCCTTGAGTTGGCCAGCGCGCTGCACAGTTTGCACCCGGCTTTTGGCGAAGCGCGCGTGTTGCGCATGTCTGCCGCACTGCGCCCCGCGCTGGACGATCACCGGCCGCGCGTTGAGCAGCATGATGGTGTCTGGCACATCAACGGCCTGTACCGGCATGGCTATCTGTGCGCGCCTGCGCTGGTCGATGATTTGGTAGGAAAATTACTTCATGCTGATTGAACTTTCACTGAACGGCGAGCGCATCAACGCCCAGGCCGCCACACTTCAAGCCCTGCTGCTGGCGCGCGGTTACAGGCTGGACGCTGCTTT
>JANNYZ010000134.1:0-1540 GCA_031410335.1 Polaromonas sp.
CCTTCCAGCATCAGCACCTTGCGCGCGTGTGTACGCGACGGCCGCACACCTGCTGGCTGCTTGGCGGGCACTTTGTTTTTGAGCGCAGCGGGCAACAGCCCGCGCACGGCCTGGCCCATCGCCATGGCGGGTGCAAACAACGGTGAAGGCAAGCCTTCTTTCAGTGCCCAGCGCACGGCCTTCTCTGCCAGTGGCCTATCAACCCGCTCATCGACCAGCTTGCGGCCAATGTCGATCAGGTGGCCATATTGCACGCCGCTGGGGCAGGTGGTTTCGCAGTTGCGGCAGGTCAGGCAGCGGTCTAAATGCAGCTGGGTTTTGCGGGTCGGTACTTCACCCTCCAGCACTTGCTTGATGAGGTAAATACGGCCGCGCGGGCCGTCGAGCTCGTCACCCAGCAGCTGGTACGTGGGGCAGGTGGCGGTACAAAAACCGCAATGCACACACTTGCGCAAAATGGCTTCGGCCTCCAGGCCATCAGCAGAGTTTTTAAATTCGGGGGACAGGTTGGTTTGCATTTTTAAAACTCCCCGTACATGCGCTGCGGATTAAAAACGCCTGACGGATCAAACTCACGCTTTAACTCGCGATGGATGCGGTCCAGAGGCGGTTTTAAGGTATCAAATCGGGGGATTGAGCCCTGTTTATATGCGCTAGCAGCTATAAAAAGCGTAGCGTTTCCGTTTGCTCGGGCTGCCAGTTCGCGCAGCCGCTGGCCTTGCTGTGCATCGGCCACATCGGTTTTTATCCAGCGCTGGCCACCATGCCATTCAATGAAAGGCGAATCAGGCAAGTCAAGCGGCGGTGTGGTTTGCGGTACGGACAGGCGCCACAGGTTTTGCGTGTCGGTACGCTCTGTAAACCAGGGCAGTTGCTGGTCGCGGCACAGTTGCCAATCTGCCATTGCCTGGGTCTGTTTCAAGCGTTCACCCCCCAGCTTGGCGCAAGCCGCTTCAACCGCAGCCACCGCGCCGCGCAGCCGCAGGTACAGCGTGCCCACGCCAGCGTCTTCAAGCCAGCAACTGGCATTGAGCGGCAAGGGCTGGCCGCCCCAGGTGTTGAGTTGGGTCAAAGCCTCAGCCTGTGTCATGTCAAATTTCAAGGTGGCTTCAAGAGGGGCAATGGGCAATACCTTCAAGCTGACTTCGGTTAACAGCCCCAGCGTGCCCATGCTGCCCACCATCAGGCGGGACACGTCATAGCCCGCCACGTTTTTCATGACCTGACCGCCAAAGGTCAGGTGCTCACCCTTGCCGTTGATGAGCTTGATGCCCAGCACGTAGTCGCGCACCGCGCCCACACTGGCGCGTGCCGGACCGCTAAGGCCAGCGGCGACCATGCCGCCTACAGTTGAATGAGGGCCAAAATGCGGCGGTTCAAACGGCAAACATTGGCCTTGCGCCAGCAGCAGCGCTTCCAGCTCAGCCAGTGGCGTACCCGCCAGCGCAGTCACGACCAGCTCACTCGGCTCGTAACTGACCACGCCGTTGAGCGCTGTGGTGTCAAGGATGTCGCCTTGCAATGATTCGCCGTAAAAGTC
>JANNYZ010000135.1:0-3682 GCA_031410335.1 Polaromonas sp.
TAGCGCAGCAGGCCGCCCACGCGGTCGTTCTTTTCAAACAGCGTCACGTCATGGCCCACGCGTGCCAGTTTCTGGGCTGCCGCCATGCCAGCGGGGCCGGAGCCAACGATCGCAACTTTTTTGCCGGTTTTGTGCTTTGGCAGCTGCGGCTTGACCCAGCCTTCAGACCAGGCGCGGTCAATGATGGCGTGCTCGATGGACTTGATGCCTACCGCGGCGTCGTTGACGTTGAGCACGCAGGCCGCTTCGCACGGTGCCGGGCAGATCCTTCCCGTGAATTCTGGAAAATTATTCGTGCTGTGCAGGGTGTCAATTGCGTTTTTCCAGTCGGCACGAAACACCATGTCGTTGAAGTCAGGAATGATGTTGTTGACCGGGCAGCCTGTGTTGCAAAACGGTGTGCCGCAGTCCATGCAGCGCGCAGCCTGCTTGTTGGCCTGTGCGTCGTCCAGGCCAATGACGAACTCTTTGTAGTTCTTCAGGCGCTCGGGCACGGGCTTGTAGCCCTCTTCCAGACGCTCAAATTCCATGAAACCGGTGATTTTTCCCATGATGCTGTCCTGTACGAATGATTTGCTTCAAAAAGGCCTTTTCGAGGCCGTTTTAGGTGCTTTTTAGGTATGTTTTAGTGCTTTTGACCAATGGATATATGCGCGAGCAGCTATAAAAATAATAGTAAATATTTTCTGTTTACTTGGCTGCCACCGCTTCACGGTTGGTCTGCACCTGCGCCCGCGTTGTTTCAGTCGCGGCGTTCAGGCGGCGGTCTTTGCGCTCCAGCAGCGCGCGCTTGTATTCGTTCGGGAAGACCTTCACAAACTTCAGGCGCGACTCAGCCCAGGTGTCGAGCAACTCGCGCGCGCGCTTGCTGCCGGTCCAGCGGTTGTGGTCTTGCAGCAAGCGCTTGAGCAGCGCTTCGTCGCTTTCCTCCGCATGCCAGTCTGACTTGTCGTGGGTGTGCTGCTCGGCAGTCGTCACGACCTTATCAAGGCTGACCATGGACGTGTTGCAGCGGGTGGCAAACTGGCCATCTTCGTCATACACATAGGCCACGCCGCCGCTCATGCCGGCAGCAAAGTTGCGGCCGGTTTTACCCAGTACGGCCACCGTGCCGCCGGTCATGTATTCGCAGCCGTGGTCGCCCGTGCCTTCAACGACTGCCGTGGCACCTGACAGGCGCACAGCAAAGCGTTCGCCGGCTACGCCGCTGAAGAATGCCTCACCTGTTGTTGCGCCATACAGCACCGTGTTGCCAACAATGGTGTTCTTGTGCGACTCGCCCCTGAAGTCGATGCTGGGGCGCACCACAATGCGGCCACCGCTCAGGCCTTTGCCGGTGTAGTCGTTCGCGTCACCAATCAAATACATGGTGATGCCTTTGGCCAGGAACGCGCCAAACGACTGGCCGCCCGTGCCTTCCAGCTGAATGCGCAGCGTGTCGTCTGGCAGGCCTTGCGGGTGGTGGCGTGTCAGCTCGCCCGACAGCATCGCGCCGACGGTGCGGTTGACGTTGCGCGCCACTTCGATGAACTGGACTTTCTCGCCCTTTTCAATCGCCGCTTTTGACTTCTCAATCAAACGCACATCGAGGGCATTTTCAAGCCCATGCTCCTGGGTGGACGTGTGCAGACGCGGCACGTCAGCAGGCACATTCGGCTGGTAGAACAGGCGCGCAAAGTCAAGACCGGTGGCCTTCCAGTGCTCAATGCCTTTTTGTGTGTCCAGCAAATCAGCTCGTCCGATCAACTCATCGAAGGTGCGCACGCCGAGTTGCGCCATCAGTTGGCGCGCCTCTTCAGCCACAAAGAAGAAATAGTTGACGACATGCTCAGGCTTGCCACTGAATTTTTGACGCAGCACAGGGTCTTGCGTCGCCACACCCACCGGGCAGGTGTTCAGATGGCATTTGCGCATCATGATGCAGCCTTCCACCACCAGCGGGGCGGTGGCAAAGCCAAATTCATCAGCACCCAGCAGCGCACCAATCACCACGTCACGGCCGGTCTTCATCTGGCCGTCGGCCTGCACGCGAATGCGGCCGCGCAGGCGGTTCAGCACCAGCGTTTGATGGGTTTCAGCCAGGCCGATTTCCCACGGGCTGCCTGCGTGCTTGATGGATGACCAAGGCGACGCGCCCGTGCCGCCGTCGTGCCCGGCAATCACCACGTGGTCGGCCTTGGCCTTGGCCACGCCCGCGGCAATGGTGCCGACGCCGACTTCACTGACCAGCTTCACGCTGATGCTGGCGCGCGGGTTGACGTTTTTCAGATCGTGAATCAGCTGCGCCAGGTCTTCAATCGAATAAATGTCGTGGTGCGGTGGTGGGGAAATCAGACCCACGCCAGGCACTGAATAGCGCAGCGCGCCAATGTACTCACTGACCTTGCCGCCGGGCAGCTGGCCGCCCTCACCGGGCTTGGCGCCCTGGGCCATCTTGATCTGAATCTGGTCGGCAGACACCAGGTATTCAGCCGTGACGCCAAAGCGGCCAGACGCGACCTGCTTGATTTTGGAGCGCAGAGAGTCGCCGTCTTGCAACGGCAAATCAACTTCAACCTGGCTTGCACCGATCACGCTTTTCAGCGTTTCACCTTTTTTGATCGGGATGCCTTTGAGCTCTTGCCGATAACGGTTCGGGTCTTCACCGCCTTCGCCGGTGTTGCTCTTGCCGCCAATGCGGTTCATGGCAATCGCCAGCGTGGCGTGCGCTTCGGTGCTGATGGAACCCAGCGACATGGCGCCCGTCGCGAAACGTTTGACGATCTCCTTGGCGCTTTCGACTTCGTCGACGTGTATGGCTTTGGCCGGGTCGATTTTGAACTCGAACAGGCCGCGCAGCGTCATGTGGCGGCGGCTCTGGTCGTTGACGAGTTGCGCGTATTCCTTGTAGGTGTTCCAGTTGTTGGCGCGCGTGCTGTGTTGCAGCTTGGCGATGACGTCGGGCGTCCACATGTGTTCTTCGCCGCGCACGCGCCAGGCGTATTCACCGCCCGCATCCAGCATGCCTTCCAGAACCGGATCAGCACTGAAAGCCCCTTTGTGCATGCGAATCGCTTCTTCTGCGATTTCAAACACACCAATGCCTTGCACCTTGCTGGGCGTACCGGTGAAATACTTGTCAATGGTTGCGCTGTTCAGGCCGATCACCTCAAACAACTGGGCGCCGCAGTAACTCATGTAGGTGCTTACGCCCATCTTGGACATGATCTTGCTCAAGCCTTTGCCCACAGCCTTGACGTAGTTGTAAATCGCTTTGTCAGCGCTCAAATCGCCAGGCAGTTCTTTGTGAATACTGGCCAGCGTTTCCATGGCCAGGTAGGGGTGCACGGCTTCTGCGCCGTAACCTGCGAGGACGGCAAACTGGTGCACTTCGCGGGCGGTGCCGGTTTCAACCACCAGGCCGGCTGTGGTGCGCAGGCCGGCACGCACCAGGTGGTGGTGCACGGCCGACAGGGCCAGCAGCGCCGGAATGGCAATGCGCTCGGCGCTCAGGTGGCGGTCGGTGATGATGAGGATGTTGTGGCCGCTCTTGATGGCGTCCACCGTCTCGGCGCACAGCGAGGCCAGCTGCGCTTCCACGCCCTCGCGACCCCACTCGCGCGGGTAGCTGATGTCGAGCTCGTAGGGCTTGAACTTGCCGTTGGTGTGGCTCTCGATGCCGCGCAGGCGCGCCATGTCGTCG
>JANNYZ010000136.1:0-2642 GCA_031410335.1 Polaromonas sp.
TTTGCTATCGGCAAAAAAGCGCTGGCCGCCAAAAACTGGACGTTGGCCGCCGAGAGCTTTAAAAAAGTGGTGGCAGACAACCCGAAAAATGCCGATGGCTACAACCTGCTGGGCTACTCCAGCAGGTGGCTGGGCAAGTACGACGAGGCCTTTGCCGCGTATGACAAAGCCCTGGCAATTGACCCCAAGCACAAAGGCGCGCTCGAGTACTCAGGCGTGGCTTACTTGAAGGTGAACCAAAAGGACAAGGCCGAAGCGCAACTGGCCCGGCTCAAGGCCATTTGCACCAGTTGCGAAGAAACCACCGACCTGGCCAAAGCCATCGCCGCTTACAAGCCTGCAGCCAGGTAAATCTACTGCCGCGCAATTCGTACGTTAGGCGGCAAGGCCTGCGGATAGCTGGTGCGAAACGGGTTGATATCCAGCCCGCCGCGCCGGGTGTACCTGGCGTACACCGATAGCTTGATGGGTTTGCAACGCGTCCACACGTCCATGAAGATCCTCTCCACGCACTGCTCATGAAACTCGTTGTGATTGCGGTAGCTCACCAGATACTGCAGCAAGCCCTCCTGGTTGATTTGCGGGCCTGAGTAGGCAATCTGCACGCTGCCCCAGTCGGGCTGGCCGGTGACGAGGCAATTGCTTTTGAGCAGGTTGCTGGTCAGCGTCTCCGTCACCGGCGGCTCGTCAAACTCTGCAAACAGCAGCTCGGGCGCGGGCGTGTAATGAATGCACGCCACGTCCAGCCGGTCCAGATTCAGGCCGTCCATTTCATGAATCGGCTCGCGGTCAAACAGCTCGGGGCCGATGGTTTTGATGCCAATCCCGCTGCCGGTTGCGGCGCTGATGTCGGCACGAATTCGCTCACGCACATCACGCGCATCGGCAAAGCGGGTGTTGGTAAAGCTGTTCAGGTATAGCTTGAAGGACTTGCTTTCAACAATATTGGGGGACTCGCACGGCACGGTGATGTGGGCCAGCGCCACTTGCGGCTTGCCGCGAAGGTTCAGCCAGCTCAGCTCGTAGACCGTCCACATGTCAGCGCCAAAAAAAGGCGGTGCATCGACAACGCCGATTTCTTCCCGTTTGCTTGCGCGCGGCATGGGGAAAAGCAGCGACGCATCGTAATGGTCTGCATAGCCGCTTGGTTTGCCAAGTTGGGATTGTTCAGGGGTGTTCATAAATTTCAGCTCGGGCTCCATCAGTGTGTCAGGGGGATACCTGCATGTGTGACGCCAGCAAAGGAAGCAATTGCTCAACCACCCCGGGAGGCAGGTCATGGCCCATGCCGTCAATGCCCACCAGCCTGGCACCCGGTATGCGCCGCGCCGTGTCCTCGCCACACGCATACGGTACCAACGGGTCGGCCTTGCCGTGCACGACCAGCGTGGGCACGGTGATGCCAGGCAGCTCGGCCGCCCGCTGGCTGTCTGCCACGGTGGCCATCATTTGCCGCAAGATACCGTGCGGGTGATAGCTGCGCTTGACGCCATAAGCCACTGCCGTGCGCCGGTCTTCGTCGCTGATAGGAAAGCCTGGGCTGCCAATCGCCTTGAACATGCGCACGCTGTGATCGATGGCGGCGTCCAGGCTTTTGTCGGTCGGTCGGCTCAGCAGCAGTCGCGTCACGGCCGGTGTCGCGGCTGGCAGGCCGCGCGCGCCGCTGGAGCTCATGATGCTGCTCAGGCTCAAACACCGGTGGTGTGCCCACAAGGCCACGCGCTGCGCCACCATGCCGCCCATGCTCACGCCCACAATGTGGGCCCTGTCAATCTTCAGGGCGTCCAGCACGCCCACCGCGTCGATTGCCATGTCGTGCAGGCTGTACGGCGCGCGGATGTTCAGGCCCAGCTTGTACTTCATGCCCTGCCACAGCACATTGGGCACGCCGAGATGGTCGAACTTGTCGCTCAGGCCGATGTCGCGATTGTCAAACCGAATGACGCGATACCCGGCGGTTATCAGGCCACGCACCAGCCCCGGCGGCCAGGCCACCAGTTGCATACCCAGCCCCATGATCAGCAAGACCACCGGCTGGCTGGCCGATGCCGGGCGTCCATTGGCACTGTCTTCAATCTCGATATCGATTCCGTTTGCTCTTATTTTCATAGCTACTCAGGCATTAAATACTAGGGCCTCAGCCCGATTTGGTTAAAAAATGTCTCTAAAAACGGTTTTGAGGCCGCTTTGGAGGCTTCAGAGGCCGGTTCAAGCCTTGCGCCTGAACACCAGGCGCTGCGGCGTGGATTCAGCCGCCGTCCAGCGGTAGCCTTCTACGTCAAAAGCACGCAGTTGGTCGGGCATGCTCAGGCGGTGGGTGGTGGCGTAGCGGGCCATCAGGCCGCGCGCACGTTTGGCAAAAAAGCTCACCACTTTGTACTGGCCCGCCTTGTATTCCTGAAATACGCATTCCACCACACCCGCCTTCAGGGCTTTGGTGTCCACGGCGCGGTAGTACTCGTTGGAGGCCAGAGTCACCACCACAGGGCTGATGTCTTTGCGCAGACGCGTATTCAGGTAGTCCGATATTTGCGTGCCCCAGAACTGGTACAGGTCTTTGCCCTGGGTGGTGGGCAGGCGCGTGCCCATCTCCAGGCGGTAGGGCTGCATCAGGTCCAGCGGACGCAGCACGCCATACAGGC
>JANNYZ010000137.1:0-18781 GCA_031410335.1 Polaromonas sp.
AAAAAGCGCGTGGCCCTGGCCCAGGCGCTGGTGGCCAAGCCTGACGTGCTTCTGCTCGACGAACCCACCAACCACCTGGATCTGGACTCGATTGCCTGGCTGGAAGAGCTGCTGGTCAATTTCAACGGCAGCATCATCACCATCACCCACGACCGGGCCTTTCTGGACCAGGTGGCCACCGTGATTGTCGAGCTCGACCGTGGCAAGCTGCTCAGCTACCCTGGCAACTTTGCCCAGTATCTGGTGCAAAAAGAAGAACAGATGGCGCAAGAAGCCGTCATCAATGCCAAGGCCGACAAACTGCTGGCGGCTGAAGAGGTGTGGATTCGCAAAGGCGTGGAAGCACGCCGTACCCGCAGCGTGGCACGCATTGGCCGGCTGGAGGTGCTGCGTGACAGCCGCGCCGCACGCCGCGACGCTGTCGGTCGGGTCAATTTGGACGTATCGAGTGGCGAGAAAAGCGGCAAGATCGTGGCTGAACTGACCAACGTGTCCAAAAGCTTTGGTCATCCGGGCAGCGAAAAGATCATCGTCAACAACTTCACCGGCACGCTGCTGCGCGGCGACAAAATCGGCCTGCTGGGCCCGAACGGCGCTGGCAAAACGACGCTGCTCAAGCTCATTTTGGGTGAAATCCAGCCCGACGTGACCACCCCGCCCGGCAAAATCCGGCAGGGCGCCAACCTGCAAGTGGCTTACTTTGACCAGATGCGTGATGCGCTTGATTTGGACGCCACGCTGGAAGACTTCATCAGCCCCGGCAGCGAGTGGGTTGAGATCAATGGCCAGAAAAAGCATGTCAAAAGCTATTTGACTGACTTTCTGTTCAGCCCCCAGCGCGCCAGCTCCCCGGTGCGCACGCTGTCGGGTGGCGAGCGCAACCGCCTGCTGCTGGCACGCCTTTTTGCCCGGCCCGCCAACGTCCTGGTCTTGGACGAGCCGACCAACGACCTGGACATCGACACGCTGGAACTGCTGGAAGACCTGTTGCAAAACTACGCCGGCACGGTGTTTCTGGTCAGCCACGACAGGCGCTTTCTGGACAACGTGGTCACCAGCACCATCGCCTACGAAGGCACGCCAGACAACCCCGGTTTCTGGCGCGAATACGAAGGCGGCGTGACTGACTGGATCACCCAGTCCAGGCGCGCGGCGCAGATCACGGCCAGTGCAAAAACCGCTTCAGCAAGCCAGAAAAACCCTGAAAAGGCCAAAAAAGGGGGCCAAAACAGCCCTCAAGCCAATGAATCCGTGCGCGAGCAGCTATCAAAAAAGAAGCTGAGCTACAAAGAACAAAAAGAGCTCGACGGCCTTCCCGCGCTGATTCAAACACTCGAATCCCAACAAAAAGCCATTGCCCAGGAACTGTTTGACGGCAGCCTGTACAGCAGCAACCCCAAACGTGCCGCCGAGCTGACCGCCAAAAATGCCAAGCTGGACGACGAGCTGCTGGACGCCATGCAGCGCTGGGAGACCTTGTCGGCCTGAACGCCAGGACAACAATTTGGCGTATTGCCTGACACCGATAGAGCGTATCAAGAGGTAAGCTGTGCCATGCTTAAAACCCTGTCGCATCATTATTTTGGCTGGCTGGGCCTGCTTGTCAGTCTGTGGCTAACCGGTTGCGCCTCCCTGCCAAGCGAGGTTCTGCGCCCCATCAGCACTGCGCTGGCTGACAATTCTGGCACCCGCCTGGGGAGCGCCGTTGCGGCCCGCGCCGCTGCTGCCACCACCCGCAACGACTCTGCTTTCGCCTTGGTGGGCAGCGCCGAGCTGGCCTTTACCAGCCGCATGACGCTGATCAAGGCAGCTGAAAAAACGCTGGACTTGCAGTACTACGCCATCCATGCTGATGGCACCACCGAACGGCTGTTTGATGCCCTACGCGAAGCCGCCGGGCGTGGCGTGCGGGTGCGCATTTTGCTGGACGACTTCAACACCGCTGGCGAAAACGCGCAGATTCTGAAATTTGCGTTTGAAAAGAATGTCGAGATGCGGCTGTTCAATCCTTTGCCCAGCAGCCGGGGCTCCAGCCTGTGGCGCATCGTCAGCTCCTTAAGCGACGCGGCCAGATTGCAGCGGCGCATGCACAACAAAATATTTGTGGCAGACAACGCCGTGGCCATTACGGGCGGGCGCAACTTGGGTGACACCTACTTTGGCCAGAGCGATGGGGTGAACTTTGTGGACATTGACGTGCTGGCAGCAGGCCGGATTGCACGCGAATTGTCGCGCAGCTTTGACGGCTACTGGAACAACCCGCTGGCATACCCAGTGCAATCCCTGATGAGCGCAAAGGACATTGAAGCCCTCAAGCCGCCGCCAGCGGTGCCTGCAGCAGCTTCCCCAGAAAACCCCTTGCCCGCAACCGATGCTGCCGGCGCCAATGCGGGCACCAACACACCCAACAAAACCACCGTCACCCGCGTGGCAGTAGACCCAGCCGGCCTGACCACAACCATCGCCGCCCTGCCCGACTCCACCGACCTGCGCCTGCTGAGCTGGACTTGGGCCGCATCCACCATGCTGGTCGACAAACCGTCAAAAATCGCCGACGACGCAGACGCGGCCGAGGAGTCGAACAACACCACGGTTGACGGCCTGCTCAGCTTGATGGCGCGCGCCAAAACCGACCTGCTAGTGGTGTCGCCCTACTTCGTGCCCGGCCCGGAAATGATGAAACAGTTTGCCGCCCTGCGCAAAAGCGGCGTGCGGGTGCGGGTGCTCACCAACTCACTGGCCTCGAACGATGCTGTAGCCGCCCATGCAGGTTATGCACGCTACCGCGAAGGTCTGATTGCCATGGGCGTTGAAATGTACGAAATGCGCTCCGAGCAGCGCGGCACAGTGTCCAGCTTTGGCAGCGGCTCAGGCTCGGGGGGTGGCTCCAGTGGCGCATCACGCGCCAGCCTGCACGCCAAGGCCGTGGTGGTTGACAACCGCCTGCTGGTGGTCGGCTCCATGAACCTGGACTTGCGCTCCAAACTGCAAAACAGCGAAGTCGCCATCGCCATCCGCAACCGCAAGCTGGCCAGCGAGGCCACCGCCCTCATTGAACCCGGCCTGACCACGGGCGCTTACCGCGTCGAGCTGGTCGACGGCAAGCTCATCTGGCGCGCTCCGGCGGGCTCCGGCCTGCCAGACACCACCAGCGAACCCGACGCCAGCGTGGGCCTGAAGCTGCTGGTCAAGATGATCGGGCCGTTTGCGCCCGACGAGATGCTTTGAGACGTTAAAAAAGGCCTTTCTTGAGCCTTTTCAGGTCGTTTTCAGGTATGTTTTAGCCCTTCAGGCCAATGAATACATGCGCAATCAGCTCCTGAAAACATAGCAATCGACGTGCACGAAAATTGCGTGTCATGCCCTCTAGAATGAAAATCTACGGAGCACACATGACGGCCACAGCAACCCACCACACCCCCCAAGACCTCAGCACCCTGCGCATCAACGGCCAGCGGCTCTGGAACAGCCTGATGGCGCTGGCCCAGATTGGCGCAACGCCCAAAGGCGGTGTTTGCCGCCTGACGCTGACTGACCTTGACAAACAGGGGCGTGACCTGGTGATCCAATGGGCTTTTGATGCAGGCATGACGGTGGTGGTTGACAAAATCGGCAATGTTTTCATGCGCCGGGCGGGGCGTAACAACAGCCTGCCGCCCATCATGACGGGCAGCCACATTGACACCCAGCCGACTGGCGGCAAGTTTGACGGTAACTACGGCGTGCTGGCGGGCATTGAAGTGGTGCGCACCCTGAACGACCACGGCATTGAAACCGAGGCACCGATTGAAGTGGCCTTCTGGACCAATGAAGAAGGCTCGCGCTTTGTACCGGTGATGATGGGTTCCGGCGTGTTTGCCAAAGCCTTCACGCTGGACCACGCTTACGCGGCTACAGACACCGAAGGCAAAACCGTCAGGGACGAGCTGACGCGCATTGGCTACCTGGGCGAGCAAGAGCCTGGCGACCACCCGATAGGCGCTTATTTTGAAACCCACATCGAGCAAGGCCCGGTACTGGAAGACAACGACGTGACGATTGGGGTGGTGCAGGGCGTGCTGGGCATCCGCTGGTTCGACTGCACTGTCACCGGCATGGAGGCGCATGCAGGCCCCACGCCGATGGCGCTGCGCAAAGACGCATTGCAGGTGGCTACACAACTGATGCAGGAAGTGGTGACCAGCGCCTTGCGCCACGGCCCGCATGGGCGCGGCACCGTCGGCATGGTGCAGGTACACCCCAACAGCCGCAATGTGATTCCGGGCCGGGTCAAGTTCTCGATGGACATGCGCAACGCCACCGATACGCTGGTGAACCAGCAGGTGGCCGAGGTCAGGGCGCTGGCCGCCAAGCTTGGCGCTGATACGGGCATGGCTATCGAGATCGAGCTGGTCTCCAGCTATGCCGCTATCGGTTTTCACGGCGAATGCATTGACGCCGTGGCACAGGCCAGCCAAAAGCTTGGCTATTCACACATGCCGGTGGTATCTGGCGCGGGGCATGACGCGATCTACATGGCCAGGCTGGCCCCCAGCGGCATGATTTTTATCCCCTGCAAGGACGGCATCAGCCACAACGAGGTGGAAGACGCCCAGCCAGAGCACATCACGGCAGGCTGCAATGTGCTGCTGCATGCCATGCTGGAGCGCGCGGGTAGCTGAAACCGCCAGGAATCCCCGGGTAAGCGATGAGGCTTGAAGTACTCATTGGCACATATATTGCAAGCTTCCAGTGAGTTGTTTGATAGACAAATCTTGTAAACCCCGGGAGATCACATGAAGCATTTGAACAAACATGGCGGCAAAGTTTTGACGCTGTTGGCAGCCAGCCTGCTGGCCCTGAACCTGACCAGTGCCATGGCACAGGAAAAAACCCTGCGTATCGCCATGACGGCGGCAGACATTCCCCGCACGCTCGGCCAGCCTGACCAGGGCTTTGAGGGCAATCGTTTCACCGGCATCCCCATGTATGACTCGCTCACACAGTGGGACCTGTCCAAGGCGGATGCCGCGAGCGTGCTGATTCCGGCACTTGCGACCAGCTGGGCGGTGGACGCCAAAGACAAAACCAAATGGGTGTTCAAATTGCGCCCCGGCGTGAAGTTTCACGACGGCTCAGAGTTAAACGCTGACTCGGTGGTGTGGAACGTGCGCAAGGTGCTGGACAAAGACGCGCCGCAGTTTGATGCCAGCCAGGTTGGCGTGACGGCATCGCGCATGCCCACGCTGCGCAGCGCCAAAAAAATTGACAACCTGACGGTCGAGCTGACCACCAGCGAACCCGACGCGTTTTTGCCGATCAACCTGACCAACCTGTTCATGGCCTCACCGGCCCACTGGCAGAAAAAGTTTGATGCCGCACCGGCTGCCCAAAGCCCTGCCGACAAAGCCAAAACCGCCTGGACGGCCTTCGCCGCTGATGCCTCTGGCAGTGGCCCTTTCAAAATGACGCGTTTTGTGCCGCGTGAGCGCCTGGAGATGGCCGCCAACAAAACCTACTGGGACCCCAAGCGCGTGCCCAAAATCGACAAGGTGGTGATGCTGCCCATGCCGGAGGCGAATGCCCGCACCGCGGCCCTGCTGTCGGGACAGGTCGACTGGATCGAAGCGCCGTCGCCTGATGCCATTGGCGCGATTCAAAGCCGGGGCAACAAGCTGTACTTCAACCAGCAGCCACATGTGTGGCCGTGGCAGTTGTCGTTTGCCGAAGGCTCGCCGTGGCTGGACAAACGCGTGCGCCAGGCCGCCAACCTGTGTGTAGACCGGGGCGGCATGCTGAAATTATTGGGCGGCATGATGGGTGTACCCAAAGGCACTGTCACCCCCGGCCACCCTTGGTGGGGCAACCCCAAGTTTGACATCCGCTATGACCCGGAAGCCGCTAAAAAACTGATGGCTGAAGCGGGCCACAGCGTCGCCAAGCCGCTCAAAGTCAAGGTACAGATTTCTGCCTCAGGTTCAGGCCAGATGCAGCCCCTGCCGATGAATGAATTTGTGCAGCAGTCCCTCAAGGGCTGTGGCTTTGACGTGCAGTTTGACGTGATTGAATGGAACACGCTGTTTACCAACTGGCGCAAAGGCGTGAAAGACCCGTCGGCCAACGGCTCGAACGCCATCAACGTCAGCTTTGCGGCGATGGACCCGTTCTTTGCGATGGTGCGCTTTACCAGCACCAAAACCTTCCCGCCCGTGTCTAATAACTGGGGCTACTTCGGCAACCCCGAGGTCGACAAGCTGATCACCGACGCACGCACCAGCTTTGACGAAAAATCACGCGACGCTGCGCTGGCCAAGTTGCATGCCCGTATCGTTGACGACGCGCCGTTTGTGTGGATTGCGCACGACGTTGGCCCGCGCGCCATGAGTCCGAAAGTCAAGAATGTAGTTCAGCCAAGAAGCTGGTTTATTGATATCGCAACGATGACGATGGACTGAACCGCTTCTCAGTCAAAGCGATCACTGCGTTGCTTCGCCTTGTCGTGCCAAATCATCGTCATTTGACACTGCCTGCGTGAGCGGCTTGTTCTCACTTCGACTGGAAGCCGGAACGACCGGATACACCGTTTGTTTTCATACCTGATCCGCCGCATCACCTATGCCCTGCCCATCATGCTGGGCGTGGCGCTGGTGTGCTTTGCGCTCGTGCATTTGGCGCCTGGCGACCCGCTGGTGTCCATCTTGCCGCCCGATGCATCTCAGGAACTGGCGGCGCAAATGCGCGAACTGTATGGCTTTAACCGCAGCTACCCCGAGCAGTTTGCGGGTTGGGTGTGGCGCGCGCTGCATGGCGACCTGGGCACCTCGATTGCCAGCGGCAGGCCGGTGGCCACCGAGGTCGTTCGCGCGGTGGGCAACACGCTGCGGCTGGCGGCCGTGGCCACACTGATTGGTTTTGTGCTCGGCTGCCTGTTTGGTTTTGTGGCGGGCTACTTTCGTAACTCCTGGGTGGATCGTGCGGCATCTGTTTTGTCGGTACTGGGTGTCAGCGTGCCGCACTACTGGCTGGGCATGGTGATGGTGATTGTGTTCGCCGCCATTTTGAACTGGCTGCCCGCCACCGGCATGGGCAGCGGCGACGCCTGGGCCTGGGACTGGGAGCACCTGCAATACATGCTGCTGCCGGCGCTCACCATGTCGGTGATTCCCACCGGCATCATCGCGCGCACGGTGCGGGCGCTGGTGTCAGACCTGCTGGACCAGGAATTCATTGTCGGCCTGCGCGCCAAGGGTTTGACGCAGTTTGGCATCTTCAAACACGTGGTTAAGAACGCAGCGCCTACCGCGCTGGCGGTGATGGGTTTGCAACTGGGTTACCTGCTGGGTGGCTCGATTTTGATTGAGACAGTGTTCTCATGGCCGGGCACAGGTTTTTTACTCAACTCCGCCATTTTTCAGCGTGACTTGCCTTTGCTGCAAGGCACGATTTTGGTGCTGGCAATGTTTTTTGTTGTGCTGAACCTGCTGGTTGATGTGGTGCAAACACTGCTCGACCCACGTATTGCACGATAAGTCACGCGATGAATGCCTTGACCACCTCCCCATCAGCCGTTCAGCCCCTGGAGCAATCGCCGGGCTACTGGCAATCGGTGTTCCAGCGCTTGTTAAAAGACAAAGTGGCGATGGGCGCAGGCATCGTTATTTTGGTCTTGTTTCTGATGGCTGTCTTTGGCCCGTACATCGTCCCTAGCGATCCATACCAGTCCTCCATTCTGGGCCGGCTCAAAGCCATTGGCAGCCCCGGCTTTCCTTTAGGCAGTGACGAGCTGGGCCGCGATATGCTGTCGCGCCTGATTGTCGGTGCGCGACTGTCGCTGTTTATTGGCCTGACGCCCGTCATGTTTGCCTTTGTGATTGGCACCCTCATCGGACTGCTGGCAGGCTATGCAGGCGGCTGGACCAACAACGCCATCATGCGCACAATTGATGTGTTTTATGCGTTCCCGTCGGTGCTGCTGGCCATTGCTTTGTCAGGCGCGCTGGGTGCAGGTATTTTCAATTCACTGATATCCCTGACGATTGTTTTCATACCGCCCATTGCCCGCGTGGCTGAAAGCGTGACCACGCAGGTACGCAACCGCGACTATGTCGAATCAGCACGCGCTACCGGCGCAAACGCTTTCACCATTGTTCGGGTCCACGTGCTGGGCAATGTGCTGGGGCCGATTTTTGTGTACGCCACCAGCCTGATTGCAGTGTCGATGATTCTGGCCTCGGGCCTGAGCTTTCTGGGCTTGGGCGTCAAGCCGCCCGAGCCTGAATGGGGCCTGATGCTGAACACCCTGCGCACCGCCATTTACACCCAGCCGTGGGTGGCTGCTCTGCCGGGTGCAATGATTTTCATCACCTCGATTGCTTTCAATATGTTGTCGGACGGCTTGCGCGCGGCGATGGACAACAAGCGATGAGCAAAATACCCCTCCTCAGCATCAAAGGGTTGACCAAGCACTTCCCTTTGAAAAAAAGTCTTTTCAGCAAAGGTGACGTGGTGCGCGCCGTTGACCAGATCGACTTTGACGTGCTGCCTGGTGAAACGCTGGGCGTGGTGGGAGAGTCCGGCTGCGGCAAAAGCACCACCGCGCGCCTGTTGATGCAGCTCATCAACCCTACTGCAGGCGAAGTGATTTTTGACGGTGCATTAGTGGGTGGGCGTGATTTGCCTCTCAAAGAGTTTCGCCGTCAGGTGCAAATGGTGTTTCAAGACAGCTACGCATCTCTCAACCCGCGCCTGACGATTGAAGACTCGATTGCCTTTGGCCCACAGGTGCATGGCGTGTCAAAGCAGGAGTCATTGGCACGTGCCCATGACCTGCTGGAGCGTGTTGGCCTGGCCCCGGCCCGCTTTGCCGCCCGCTACACCCATGAGCTGTCTGGCGGGCAGCGTCAGCGCGTCAACATTGCACGCGCCCTGGCGCTGCAGCCGCGCGTGGTGATTCTGGACGAAGCGGTATCGGCGCTCGACAAGTCCGTCGAAGCCCAGGTGTTGAACCTGTTGCTCGACTTGAAAGACGCCTTTAATCTGACCTATGTTTTCATCAGCCACGACCTGAATGTGGTGCGCTTTATCAGCGACCGGGTCATGGTGATGTACTTGGGCCAAGTGGTGGAGATTGGCCCTGCCGATGCGCTGTTTGACAACCCGGCTCACCCCTACACACGGGCGCTGCTGTCGTCAATACCCGCGATGGACCCGGAGCACCGCACCGAGAAAGCCGCGATTTCAGGCGACCCGCCGAACCCGATCAACCCGCCCAGTGGTTGCCGTTTTCACACCCGTTGTCCGGTGGCACAGGCGGTGTGCTCGCAGCGCGCACCCACAGTGGGCAACGCGCACAGTGCCCACCCCGTGGCCTGCCTGATGTATGAGCCAGGCAGTGGTTACCAGGTAGAAGCCACCGCATGACCACACCATACGTCTCTATTGAAAACCTGAACGTCACCTTCACAGGCGGTGCGCGCCCGGTCAAGGCGGTCAATGGTGTCGACCTGCGTGTGAACCGGGGCGAGGTGGTAGCGCTGATTGGCGAGTCGGGTTCAGGCAAAAGCGTCACGCTGCGCTCGGTATTGCGGCTGCATAACGAGCGCCGAACCGCGATGACTGGAAGCATCAAGGTCGGCGAGCAGGACGTACTCCAACTCTCGCAAGCGCACTTGGCTGACTTTCGCGGCAAGACGGCTGCGATGATTTTCCAGGAGCCGTTGCTGGCGCTCGACCCGGTGTATTCGGTCGGAGCGCAAATCATCGAATCGATTCGGCGCCATGACAACGTGACGCAGGTTGATGCGCGCAAACGCGCGCTGGAATTGTTTGAGCGCGTGCGCATTCCCAGCCCCGAACGACGCCTTGATGCTTATCCACACGAGATGTCAGGGGGCATGCGCCAGCGCGCCATGATCGCCTTGGCGCTGGCCTGCAAGCCGCAACTGCTGCTGGCCGACGAGCCGACCACCGCACTCGATGCCACGGTACAAATACAGGTGCTGCTGCTGCTGCGAGAGCTGCAGCGCGAGTTTGGCTTGTCGGTGATTTTTGTCACGCATGACATTGGCGCAGCAGTTGAAGTCGCTGACCGCATTGCCGTGATGTACGCAGGCCGCATTGTGGAAGAAGGCGCGGTGGGCACCCTGCTGCGCGCACCGCGCCACCCGTACACGATGGCGCTCCTGCGCAGCCGCGCGCATGGCGCGATGGAAAAAGTGGACGGCAAACGCCCGCGTCTGGAAACCATTGCAGGTAGCCCCCCTGATTTGAGTTTGCCGCAAACCGGCTGTGCGTTTGCGCCGCGCTGCACATTGGCAATGGATGCCTGCAACCAAACCCAGCCTGATGCAACAACCATCAGCACGGGCCACAGCGCGCGTTGCCTGAGGCTGGATGCAACGGCATGAACATCGTCGTCATCAACCCCAACACAACAGCGGCGATGACCGCCCGCATTGCCGCCACTGCGCAAAGCGTGGCACAACCCGGCACGCATATCATCACCATCCAGCCCAGCGCAGGGCCAGCATCGATCGAAGGCTATGCCGATGAAGCCATGGCCGTGCCGCACATGCTGGAGGCTTTATTTGCGGAGCATTCGAAAGATTCAGCGATCGCAGGCTACGTGATCGCCTGCTTTGACGACACGGGGCTTGATGCAGCACGCTGCGTGCTCGATGCGCCTGTCGTGGGCATTGGCGAAGCGGCGTGCCACGTGGCCTCGTTACTGGCTGCGCGCTTTAGCGTCATCACCACACTCAGCCGTTCCATCAGCCCGATTGAACACAACCTGGTCAAGTACGGCCTGGCCGCACGCTGCGCCCGGGTGCGGGCAGCCGAAGTGGCAGTGCTGGACCTGGAAGACGCAGCGTCTGATGCCTATGCGCAGATTTCCCATGAGATCCGCACCGCCTTGAAAGAAGACCGTTCTGAGGCCATCGTGCTGGGCTGTGCGGGCATGACCGACTTGGCCGCGCGACTGTCGAAAGAACATGGCGTCCCCGTGATTGACGGCGTGGGTGCGGCGGTCAAATTGATTGAAAGCCTGGCTGCATTGGGCTTGAAAACCAGCAAACACACGACCTACGCCAAGCCGCTGGCCAAAGCGTATGCGGGCGCCTGGCCCAACTTCATCTCCTGAAAACACCACCATGCCACTTGTACACGACACCGCCCACGCTTTTCTGCCGTACCCTGATGTGCCCGTGCCGCACGCCGCCACCGGGCCCTTGAGCGGCCTGTGCTTTGCCGCCAAAGATCTATTCGACGTGGCGGGCTACCCCACTGGCGGTGGCCAGCCCTTTGTGCTGGCCATGTCAGGCATCAAAACCCTAACAGCACCTGCCGTGCAGCAGTTGCTCGACGCAGGCGCACGCTTTATCGGCAAAACCGTCACAGACGAGTTGGCGTTTTCGATGAACGGCAACAACGCACACTTTGGCGCGCCCATCAACGGCGCTGCGCCCGAGCGCATTTCGGGCGGCTCGTCGTCAGGCTCGGCATCGGCCGTGTCGAACAACTTGTGCGACTTTGCTTTGGGCACCGATACCGGTGGCTCGGTGCGCGCCCCAGCCAACCATTGCGGTCTGTATGGCATTCGCCCAAGCCACGGGCGCATCAGTCTGGCGGGTGTTCTGGACTTGGCCCCCAGTCTGGACACCTGCGGGTACTTTGCGCGCGATGTTGAAACCTTTGCGCGCGTGTCTGATGTGCTACTGGGTGGTGACACAGCGGCGCTACCGGACAAGATTCGCCTGCTCAAACCCACTGACATTTGGGCATTGCTTGACGCGGAGGTTCTGGATGCGCAGGCCACACCACTGGCGCATGTTGAAGCGGCGTTGGGCAAAGCACAAGCCTGCACAGTCGTGCTGGACGACATGGACACCATGTACTGGCAGTTTCGCTACCTCCAGGGCCGCGAAGCATGGATGGTGAACGGCCCGCTGATTGAGCGCTTTTGCCCACCCCTTGGGCCGGGCGTGGCCGAGCGGTTTGACTGGTCAAGCAAAGTGACCGACGCACAAGTGGTCAGCGCGACCATTTACCGCGAGCGCTTTAAAAAACACCTGGCCGACCTGCTGGGCAACGACGGCGTGCTGATGATGCCGACCGTACCGGACATCGCACCGCTGACGATGGATGGCGGTGAAAAATTGGAAAGCTACCGCAACCGCTCGATTCAGATGCTGTGCATTGCGGGCTTGTCGGGCTTTCCGCAGATCTCGATGCCTTTGGGTCAGCGACTGGGTGCGCCACTGGGGTTGTCACTGCTCGGCCCCCTTGGCAGCGATGCCAGTTTGGTCAAGCTTGCCAAGCGAATTGCCAACGTCAAATAAATTCAGGTCAAGGTGATGCTGACCGGGTCGGCCAACTGAGCCAACTCGCAATCAACCGTATCGCTGCTCCGTTCCAGCACCACAAAATCGCCAGCATCCAAAGCCAGCAAACCGTGGTGCCAAGTGCCTGCACGCAAGGTGATGCCTTGATGACCACTGACCGTGAACGCTTTCAGGGTTGATGCATCGGGCATCGCATCACCCAAAGCCACCAGCACCACATAACGCACACCGTTCAAGGGAACAAATGTTTGCGTACCCAGACGATGCCGCTCCAGCTCTGTCCAGGGGCCCAACATGTTTCGGGCAGCAGCCTTGAAAATCGCCAGACAGGGCTTGCCGCCATCAGCATCAAAGGCCAGCTCTGTCAGGCCATCCATGCGCTGGCTGCTGCCGCCGTTGATCGCCTGCCCGGCCAGGTCAGGCGCGTCAATCAGCCAGCCATAAGGCGCAAACGCCTCGCGGCTGATTGGCAGCGCCGTCAGAGTGTGCATTAAGTGCTTCAAGCCAATAAAAACGAGTGCGAACAGCTACTAAATAAATAGCAACTGGTTTTGCCTCAAGCCGCCTTTTTGCTGTACGCGCTGCACCATGCCTTGGCCAGCACCTGTTTGCCGGGGTACAGCGGGCACCCCCCCTGTTCAGCCGCACCGCCCTGGTACAGCGCGCAATTGCTGCACGCCTGGCCGTCGGCGTATTTGGGGAATTTGGCTTTGTCGGCTTTGGCAGCCACGGCCACGTAGCCCAGCGCTGCGGCTTGCGGGTCTTTTTCATCGACCAGCGGGCCGGTGGCCGCTGCAGTTGCCGGGGCCGGGGCCGCAGGCGCCTCTGCTACCGGTGCGGGTGCGGGTGCGGGCGATGGTGCAGGTGTGGGGGCGGCGACTTCAGCCGGTTTTTTGTCGCCACAGGCGGCCAGCAGAGCAGCGGCGCTGGCGGTGGTGATGAGCGGCAGGGCGGGAATGCTTTGAATGAGTTGACGACGAGTGGTCATGAAAAGGCTCCTTTGGGTTGGATAAATGAAATGATTGACCCAATTTTCAATATACCTTAATGCGCCTGATTTCGCCTGTCAGCGTTTGGCACGAGTTCACTGGCGAAGTCCAGAAAGGCCCGGGTGCGGGCGGGCATCAGCTTGCGGGTGGGCAGGGCCACGTACACCGTATAACGGCCAAAAATCCAGTCGGGCAGCAAGTGCACCAGCGCACCACTTTCAAAATAATTGGTGGCCGGAAACCGGGGCAATGCCGCCACGCCTGCACCGCTGATAGCCGCCGTAAAAAGCGTTTCATAACTTTCAGCCTGAAACACCACCTGCATGCCCACTTCAATGTCTGGCTGACTGCCGTCCAGCCGGGACAGCCGCATCCCGCGCAGTGCAAGGCCCGACGACGCCTGCCACGGGAACCGCAGGTAAGGGTGGCGTTCGAGGTCCTTGGGGGTTTGCGGGGTGCCCATGCGTTTGAGGTAGTCGGGGCTGGCACAGACCACGTATTCAGTCTTGGCCAGCGGGCGCGCCACGATGCTGGCGTCAAACCCTTCATCCACCACCATGAAGGTCACGTCAAACTCTTCGACCCGGTTTTGCGGAAACGGGTCAGCGTGCAGGTGAATGGCCACTTTCGGGTACAGACCCAGCCAGCGGCTGATTTGTGTTGCCAAAAAGTAATTGGCGAACAGCGGCGGGGCCACGACGTTGACCACACCCTGCAGCTCGCTGGTATTCTGGCTGGCAGCGGCTTCTGCGTCGTCGACCTCTTGCAAAATGCTGCGCACCCGCAGCAAATAGGTCTGGCCCGCATCGGTCAATGCCAGGCGACGTGTGGTGCGCTGTATCAACCGCGTGCCCAGGTGCTGCTCCAGATCGGTCACCAAGCGGGTCACGCCCGCCGGGGACATATCCAGCACCCGCGCCGCTGCTGCAAAGCTGCCCTCATCAATGACCTTTTGAAAAACACGCATCGACAACAATCGGTCCATAACCACCTTTTTACGCAATCAGCGTGATAGAAAAATTAAATTATTGCAGATATCGCAATTATCTATTGTCTGCCGGACGGTTTGCATTTGGTCGGGTAAACCCTAAAGTTCACTCCATCGATGAGCCGACAACAAATCAGCGACTCACCGAGACCAGGCCAGGTGGCCAAGGCTTCAAACCCTTCAGACCTGACCCGGATTGGTAAAAAGACTGTTTATTAACTTTAAGGAAATTCATCATGAACTCGAAATTGATCGCCTCTACCGTTGTTGCCATTGCCGCTTTGACCGGCGCTAACGCTTTTGCACAAGGCAATATGACCGGCGAAGCCGCTTACGTGGTGCCAGCACCTACGTTTGCCAGCAACACCACCCGGGCCCAAGTGCAGGCAGAGTATCTGCAGGCACGTCAGGCCGGCAATGTGGCTGTCAGCAACGAAGGCGCTTTTGCACCTGCAAAAGCCGCTCCAAGCATGGCCAACCGCGCTGATGTGCGCGCTGAAGCAGCCCAATGGGTCAAGACCCACAACCTCGGCAGCGATGCCAGCTAATTTGAGCTGATACGGGTCTGCGGCTAGTCTGCAGTCCGTTCTAAAAGCCAAAGTTTCATGCCATCGATGAGCCGACAACAAATCAGCGACTCACCGAGACCGGGCCAGGTGGACGAGGCTTCAAACCCCTTCACACCCGACCCGGATTGGTAAAAAGACTGTTTTATTAGCTTCAAGGAAATTCATCATGAACTCTAAATTGATCGCCTCTACCGTTGTTGCCATCGCCGCTTTGACCGGCGCTAACGCCTTTGCACAAGGCAATATGACCGGTGAAGCCGCTTACGTGGTGCCAGCACCTACGGGCATCAGCAACACCACCCGTGCGCAAGTACAGGCAGAGTATCTGCAGGCACGCCAGGCCGGTAATATTGCAGTGAGCAATGAAGCGGCCTTTGCACCTGTTGCGGCCAGCCCAAGCACCCTGAGCCGCGCCGAAGTGCGTGCTGACGCCAGCCATTGGGTCAAGATGGACGGCAGCAACCGCAACATCTACCGTTAAGCTGTCGCCCAACAGGTCGGTGGTTGATCCACAGACCTTCTAAAACGCCAAAAGCCTGCAACTTGCAGGCTTTTGGCGTTTTGAGCGTTGTTAACGGTTCTGCTCAGGCAAACCGAGCGGCTTGCAGCCCCGCCAGCACCTTGTCCAGTGTGATGGGAAACTCGCGCACCCTCACGCCTGTAGCGTTGTACACCGCGTTGGCCACTGCCGCGCCTGCGCCGCAAATGCCCAGTTCGCCAACGCCCTTGATTTTGAGCGGGTTGGTCTTGTCGTCCACCTCGTTCAGGAACACCACATCGATTTTCGGGACGTCGGCGTGCGATGGCACATGGTATTCAGCCAGGTCATGGTTGACGAAGTGGCCGTCGCGCTTGTCAATGACAGCGTCTTCCATCAGGGCCGACCCAACACCCCAGATCATGGCGCCGCTGATCTGACTTTTGGCGGTTTTTTCATTCAGGATGCGCCCGGCGGCAAACACGCCGAGCAGACGGCGCACCCGGACTTCGCCGGTGTCCATGTTCACGCCGACTTCGGCAAAGTGCGCGCCATACGCCTGCTGCGAGAACTGTTTGGCCATGGCGCCAGGCTTGATTTCACCGCTGGCCTGCGTGCCCAAGGTACCGGCAAGTGCGCCCAGGGTTTCGGTTTTTCCTGCGCCCGTCACACTGCCGTTGGCAAAAACCGCTTGAAGAGAGTTGATGCCCATCTTGGTCGCCAGCTTTTCGCGCAAATTGGTACAGGCATCAAAGACGCCAGACCCCGCACTGGCTGCGCCCCACGAGCCGCCGGAACCCGGCGTGGCCGGAAAGTCACTGTCGCCCAGCTCCATGCGGACACGCTCCATCGGCAATCCCATCATTTCAGCGGCAATTTGCGTGAGCACCGTGTAGCTGCCCGTGCCGATATCGGTCATGGCCAACTTCACTGTCAGCACGCCTTCGCGGTTCAATGCCACATCAGCCTTGGACGGCATCATGACATTCGAGCGAATCGACGCGGCCATGCCCATGCCAACCAGCCAGCGGCCCTCGCGCTTTTGCGCGGGCAGGGCGCTGCGCTGAGTCCAGCCAAAGCGGGTGGCACCGTCTTTCATGCAAGCCACCAGGTTACGGCTTGAAAACGGGACTTTTTTGTCTTGATCTTGCGTAGGCTCATTGCGCAGGCGCAGCTCTATCGGGTCCATTTTCAGTTTTTCGGCCAGCTCATCCATCGCCACTTCAAGTGCCAGCATGCCAACGGCTTCACCGGGGGCGCGGGTTGAATCCGACACCGGTAAATCGAGCTTGGCCAAATAGTGGGGCGTATAGCGGGCGGGGGCAGCGTACAGCAGACGTGTTTGCAGGGCCGATGGCTCGAAGAAATCGTCATAGCGCGCGCTGTTTGACCAGGCCTCGTGACCGACGGCGGCCAGCTTGCCGTCAGCGGACGCGCCGAGTCGCAAGCGCTGTACGGTGTTGCTGCGGTGGCTGGTGATGTGAAACATCTGCTGGCGCGTCAATGCAGTTTTGACGGGGCGGCGCAATTCGCGCGCGGCCAATGCCGTCAGAATCACATCGCCATAAATCGGCAACTTGCTGCCAAAGCCGCCGCCGATATAGCGGCTGACGAGGCGCACATTGCCCAGCGGTATGCCAAGCGTTGAGGCCACGCCTTGCTGCGCGCTGTTGATCAATTGTGCCGAGCAATGCACGATGAGTTTGTTGCCTTCCCAATACGCCAGGGTGGCAGGTGGCTCCATCGGTGCGGCTGCGTGAGCGGGCGTGGAAAATCGCCCATCGACCGTGACAGCGGAGGCAGCAAACGCTTTGTCAAAATCGTCTTTGGAACCATCCACCAGGGGTTCACCAAAAAAAGATTTTTGCAACTCACCCGTGATTTGTGGGCTTTGCATGTCGTGTTCGCCTGTCGCTTGGGCATAGGCCACGGTGATCAGTTTTGACGCAGAACGCGCTTGTTCAAACGTGTTGGCCACGACAAACGCTATGGGCTGGCCGTAGTATTCGACCTTGCTCGAGCCAAGCTGCGGAATCGAGCGCGCATAGCGGTCAGGCAGCGTGATGGGGCCCCAAGCGGCTTGCCTGGGTGCGTTCTGGTGTGTCATCACCATCACAACACCCGGCGCACGTTCGGCAGCGCTGGTGTCAATCGCGCTAACAGTGCCTTTTGAAATGGTTGCCTGCACCATGAAACCGTAGGCGGGTGCTGCGCCACCCTCAACCATTTCATGCGCGTAAGGCGCTTTGCCCATCACTTTCAAGCGGCCGTCGACACGGTCCACGGCTTTGCCCATCAAGCCCTGGCGGTTGTCGTCCAGTGCGTTGCGCGCTGCGGGTGTATTCATTTGCATGGTTGGCTCCTGGGATCGGTGTTTTAAGCTTCAGCCAAAACAGCCCGCAAGGTGCTGCGCAGCAAAGGAATTTTGAAATCGTTATGGCCAAAACCGCGTGCGCCCTGCAGCACGCGGTCAGCGGCGGCGTTGGCAGTGGTCTGGTTGATACTGGCGCCAGCAAGAATGGTTTCAGCACTCTGCACGCGCCACGGCTGGTGTGCCAAACCACCGAAGGCCAGTTTGGCTGACCGAACGATACCGCCAGACACGTCAACAATAGCCGCTACTGAAACCGTAGCAAATGCGTATGATGCGCGGTCGCGTACCTTGCGGTAAATATGCTTGCCGGGCAGCGGTGGCGGCAAAGTGACAGCCACGATCATTTCGCCGGGCTGGAGATTTGTTTCAATGTGCGGCGTGTTGCCGGGCAGGCGGTGAAAGTCGGCAATCGGTATCACCCGTTTGCCACCATTGGGCGCGACGGTTTCAACCCGCGCATCCAGCACCCGCATAGCCACTGCCATGTCAGACGGGTGTGTGGCAATGCACTGGTCGCTGGTGCCCAGCACCGCATGCAGGCGGTTGTAGCCCTGCATGGCCGAGCAGCCGCTGCCGGGCGTGCGCTTGTTGCAGGCCTGTGCGGTGTCATAAAAGTAATAGCAGCGCGTGCGCTGCAGCAAGTTGCCACCCGTGGTGGCTTTGTTGCGTAGCTGGCCCGATGCGCCACTGAGCAGCGCACGGCTGAGCACCGCGTAGTCTTTGCGGATGCGCGGGTCGGCCGCCAGGTCAGAGTTGCGCACCATGGCACCAATTCGTACACCGCCGTCATTTGTGGGCTCGGTTTTGTCCAGCCCCAGGCGTGTGATGTCTATCAGGTGCATTGGGGTTTCTATTTGCAGCTTCATTAAATCCAGCAGGTTGGTACCGCCTGCTATGAACTTGGCGCCGGGCCTGGCTTGTGCGGCTGCCGCGGCGGCTTCAGGCGAGGTGGCGCGCTCGTAGGTGAATGATTTCATGCTGCCGCTCCCGACACATCACGGATGGCCGCCACTATGTTCGGGTAAGCGCTGCAACGGCAAATATTGCCGCTCATGCGTTCGCG
>JANNYZ010000138.1:0-25644 GCA_031410335.1 Polaromonas sp.
AAAACTGCGCGAACGCCGCATCACCGACCCCGGCACGCTGATGGACGGCGCACGCCGCGCCATGCGGGCCAGCTACCAGCGCGAGGTCGATGCGATTGAGGCCAACCTGTCGTTTCTGGCCACGGTCGGCTCGGTATCGCCTTATGTCGGCCTGTTTGGTACGGTGTGGGGCATCATGCATGCCTTTACCGGTTTGGCCGCGCTGGAGCAGGTCACACTGGCCACAGTGGCACCCGGCATTGCCGAGGCGCTGGTGGCCACGGCCATTGGCCTGTTTGCTGCCATTCCGGCGGTCGTGGCCTACAACCGCTTTGCACACGACATTGACCGGATTGCCAACAAGCTGGAAACCTTCATTGAAGAGTTTTCAAACATCTTGCAGCGAAACCTGGGCGCGCAATCCCCTTCCGGCCACTGATCGAGCCAAGCCATGCCAGCCATTAATACCAGAGGCCGTGGCCGCCGCACCATCAGTGAAATCAACATGGTGCCCTTCATCGACGTGATGCTGGTGCTGCTGATTATTTTCATGGTCACAGCGCCGCTCATCACCCCGAGCATGATTGCCCTGCCCAAGGTCGGTAAAGCAGCCGCACAGCCCGCAAGCCCGGTGCAAATCGTGATTGGCAAAGACGAGGCGATCCAGATCAAAATCAAAACTGACAGTGTGCCCAGCAACGTCAGCAGCGTCGCAGCTGACATCGTGAAGCTGGAGCCCAAAGTGACCATCGCCGCCGCTGATGCTGTTCCGGTGGTCATCAGCGCCGACAAGTCCATCAAATACGAGACGGTCGTCAAAGTGATGGATAACCTGCAAAAAGCCGGTGTGTCGCGTGTGGGCCTGTCGGTGCAGACTGGCAAGTAGGCGCCGAGCCATGCCCAGCGCAACCGACCGCATTGACTTTGGCCCACCGCGTGATGAGGGAGCCATCCGTTCGCTGGGCCTGGCCCTGCTGGTTCACGCGGCGCTGATAGCCGCACTGACCTGGGGTGTGAACTGGAAACGCAGCGACCGTTCGGTGGCTTTTGAAGCCGAGTTGTGGTCCAGCACGCCTCAGGAAGCTGCGCCCAAGCTGGTTGAAGCCCCTCCACCACCGCCCCCACCGCCCGAACCGGCACCCAAGGTGCAAGAAGTCAAGCCGCCCACACCCAATATAGACATTGCGCTGGAGCAGGAAAAAAAGCGCAAGCTTCTGGCGCAGCAGGCGCAGGCTGAAAAAGAACTCAAGCTCAAACAGGAGCAGGCCAAGCTCAAAGCGGCTCAAGAAACCAAACAGGCGGAGGCCAAAAAGCAGCAACAGCAAACCCAGGCCAACGCAGCCGCGCAGGAAGCCCAGCGCCAGCAGAACATTGCCCGCGCCCTGGGACTGGCCGGTGCCACGGGTGGCGAAACAGCCAAAGGTACAGCACAAAAGTCAGGCGCCCCCTCTGCAAGTTACGGAGGCAAAGTCAGGGCAAGGGTCAAACCCAACATCGTGTTTACCGAAGACATCGCTGGCAACCCGAGCGCCGAGGTTGAAGTGCGCACCGCGCTGGACGGCACCATCATGAGCCAGCGCCTCGTCAAATCCAGCGGAAACAAGGCCTGGGACGATGCGGTTGTCAAAGCCATCATTCGTACTGAGACCATGCCCCGCGATGTGGATGGCCGCGTGCCAACGCTGATGATTCTGGAATTCAGGCCAAAAGACTGACGCTATCAAATCAGGATCTGCTCGCGCATGTATCCATTGGCCTGAAGGCCGATTTGATGCCCTAAAAAGCCGTTTTTTAACCGATTTTCAGGGTTGCGGACACTTTTATCGCACTTTTCAGCGCATCTGTACGGAGCCGCTGACGTTCACCAGCACCGTGCTCTTGCCTGCCTCTACTGGCACGGCTGATTCGGCATCTGCGGACTTGGCCATCATGGCCATCGCACGCGGGCGCGGCTGGCTGCCCTGGTCGTTGGCGTTGATACTGACCTCACGCAGGGTGTAGCCGCTAAAACCGAAGCCTTTGGACACCTCCAGCGCCTTGGCCTTGAAGCGGTCAATGGCGATCGTCTGGGCTTCGGCCTCGACTTTGGCGCGCTGTTCGCGGCTCAGGGCAAAGCTCACATTAGACAGCGTCAGACTTTGAATCTTGCCCGCGGTGACAGTAATGCGTGAGAAATCGCGGCCATCCAGCACCAGCTCGGTGGTGCCCTGCCAGCCATTCACCTTGCCATTTTTATCATGTCGGGGGTACAAACTGAAGTTGCCAGTACGCAAATCAAGCTGTCCCGGCTGCACTGCTGGGCGGGCAATCGCCAGCGCCGCGTCAAGTGCCTGTTTGAGCTGGGTCTGCACTGCATTGGCGTCTGCGCCGCTGGCGGTGGTGTTCATGGCAATCATCAAGAGGTCCTGCTGCACCTCTACCGTACCGTTGGCCGACAGTTGGGCCACATTCACGGGGACTGCTGGTGTTTGGGCGAAAAGGCCTGTGGAGCAGGCCAGCAACACAGTAGCGACAATTGATTTTGGAGTTGTCATGAGGACTTCAGAAGTGAAATGAAAGGAATATCAGATCATCAGTATGCACTTGAAATATGCGGGCAAGCCAGTCTGCCTGCACCGGCAAGTTTTGTAACAGTGTGTCAAAGTGCTGTATTCCTGCATCAAATTTCGTTTTCAGCCCTCAAAATGGCTGTGTTACAAATTACCGGACGACTATGACTCAAGCTGCCACTACCCCCCGTGCCGACAAAATCATCATTGTTGATGACGACGCCAGAATTCGTGACCTGCTGCGCCGCTACCTGGCTCAGGAAGGGTTTGAAGTTGTTCTGGCCGAAGACGGCAAGGCACTCAGCCGCATTTTGCTTCGCGATTCAGTCGACCTGATTGTGCTGGACCTGATGATGCCCGGCGAAGACGGCCTGTCGATTTGCCGCCGCCTGCGGGCCGCCAATGACAAAACCCCTATCATCATGCTAACCGCCAAGAGCGAAGACGTTGACCGTATCGTGGGACTTGAGGTAGGGGCCGACGATTATTTGTCCAAGCCATTTAACCCGCGCGAACTGCTGGCGAGAATTCACGCAGTGCTGCGGCGCCGCCCCGCCACGGAAGTACCCGGTGCACCGTCGCAGGATCAGGAAGTGATCACCTTTGGGCCCTTTTCGTTTGACCTGGGCTTGCGCATCCTGCAAAAAAATGGTGAAGAATTGCCCCTGACCACAGGCGAATTTGCCATGCTGAAGACGCTGGTAAGGCATCCGCGCCAGCCTTTGTCGCGTGAAAAACTGGCGCAGCTGGCAAGGGGCCGTGAATTTGAGCCGTTTGACCGCAGTCTGGATGTACAGGTCTCACGCCTGCGCAAACTCATCGAGATAGACCCTGCCGTGCCGCGCTACATTCAGACCGTCTGGGGAGTCGGCTACGTGTTTGTGCCGGACGGAACCAACTGACCATGCCTTGCCGGACAACAGGACTTGCCATATTGCCATTGGGTTGAGACGTGACGGAAGCGACAGGCCCCACCCCGCTGGAAACAGCCCCTGCCCCCATGGAGTTGCGGGTGCGCCGGGGTTTCAGCCTGTTCTGGCGCACCTTTTTCTTTTTGTCGCTGCTGCTGTTTGGCTCTATCGTGGCCTGGATACAAACCTACCGCGCGCTCGAATCTGAACCACGCGCCGTGCAAAGCGCGCAACAGCTGGCGTCGCTGGTCAATTTAAGCAGGGCTGCGCTGCGCTATTCAGATGCCATCGCCAGAGTCTCACTCATCAAAACCCTGGCGGATGAAGAGCGTGTGCGCATCAGCCTGCGCGAACCCAAAGATACATTTGCGCTGTTCGACAGCGACAAACTGGGCCAGCGCACCAGCGAAGAGCTCAAAATCCGGCTAGGCGCAGACACTGTGGTCGCCAGCAGCGTGAACAACCAGAGTGGCTTGTGGGTCGGCTTTTCCATCGACAAGGACCAATATTGGCTGCAAACCGATGAGTCACGTATTGGCCCTACCCGGGGCAGTACCTGGGTTGTGTGGCTGATCACGGCGGCGGCTTTGTCACTGGTTGGGGCTGCATTTATTGCCCGGCTGATCAATAGCCCCCTCAAGCAGTTGTCGTTTGCAGCCAGCCGCATGCGCGGCGGTGATTTTGATGCCAGCCTGCTGGACGAGACGGCGGCCACCAGCGAGATCCGCGAGGTCAACATCGGTTTTAACCGCATGGCCGAGCAGTTGTCAAAAATCGAACAGGACCGGGTCATCATGCTGGCGGGCATATCGCATGACCTGCGCACGCCGCTGGCACGCCTGCGGCTGGAAACCGAAATGAGCGTGGCCGACGAGGACGCGCGGGCGCACATGGCGGCAGATATTTCGCAGCTGGATGCCATCATTGACAAGTTTCTGGACTACGCCCGCACTGACCCAGCCAAACTGGAGAGCGTATCGCTCAATGCTGTGGTGGAGGCCGCGGTTTACGCGGTGGGTGAGGCAGATGACATGCGCATCACCGTATCGCTGCCTGACGACCTGAGTGTGCTGGCAGACGAGACAGAGTTGCTCAGGGTGATTTCAAACCTGATTGAAAACGCGCGGCGCTACGGCAAAACACCCGAAACCGGCATTGCGCTGGTGGACATTGCTGCCAAAACGCGCGACCAGTGGGTGTTGATCAAGGTGCGTGACCACGGCATGGGGGTTGCGCCTGACACGCTCCCCAAACTGACGCGCCCATTTTTCAGGGGAGACGCAGCCCGTACAGCGGCTACAGGGGCGGGGCTAGGGCTGGCGATTGTCGAAAAAACGATTCAGCGCATGGGCGGCGTGTTTGGCCTGGCCAATACCGATTCAGGCGGGCTGGCTGCACACATCAAACTGCGTAGAAGCTAATACAGCAGCGCCACGGCTCGCGCCTCCATGCTGAGCCCCTGACCAACGGGACCCAGTTTTTCAGCCGTTTTGGCTTTGACATTCACACGGTTGGGGTCCAGCCCGAGCGCATCGGCGATGCGTTTTTTCATGGCGGGAATATGGCTGGCCAGCTTGGGCGCCTGGGCTATCACCGTGCTGTCGATGTTGCCTATCTGCAAGCCCTGCGCTGCAACAAGACGGGCCGTTTCCACCAGCAGCACCACGGAATCCGCACCCTTGAATCGGGCGTCCTGGTCTGAAAAATGCGAGCCAATGTCTCCCAGCCCGGCGGCACCCAGCAGCGCGTCAATGATGGCGTGCAGCAGCACATCGGCGTCTGAATGGCCCAGCAAGCCTGTGCTGTGGGGCACTTCAACGCCGCCAATGATGAGCATTCGGCCAGGCACGAGGGCGTGACAGTCCCAGCCCTCGCCGATACGAAATGACGGTGTCTTGGGAAGATCAGCACGCATGTTCAGCTTTCAATCGGCCTTCAGTCGGCCCTTAATTGGCCTTTAGCCGGTTTTTTAAAATCGCTTCGGCCAGGGCAAAGTCTTCAGGGTAGGTAACCTTGAAATTCTGCGCACTGCCGCGTACCAGCAAGGGTTTCAAACCCTGCGCTTCTATGGCACTGGATTCGTCGGTGACGGCATCGCCAGCCGCATCAAGCGCAGCCAACAGTGTGCCCACCCGGAACATCTGCGGCGTTTGCGCCAGCCATTTGTCGACCCTTGAGATCGTTGCCGCGACACGACCTTCCGAGCTGCTTTTGAGAGTGTCGGGCAGCGGCAGGCCCAGCAATCCGCCCACCGGATCATTTTGGCAAGCCTCCATCACGGCGCGTATTTGCTCCGGCTTGATCAGGCAGCGGGCCGCGTCGTGTACCAGCACCCAGTCATCGGAGTTAGCCGTTTGCCCCAGCATGGCCTGCAGGCCATTGCGCACGCTCAGCGCGCGGGTTGCACCGCCCACGGCCACCTGCGTGTCGCGAGACTGGTTGAAGTCAGGGCAAGCGTGCCTGAACTCCGCATCGCCGGGAGAGGTCACCACCCATACACCCGTGATGGATTGGACCTGCTTGAAGGCCTGCAGCGTGTGCCAGACCATGGCCTTGCCTGCCAGCAGCTGGTATTGCTTGGGACTTTGGGTATTTGCCCGGCTTCCCGCACCGGCGCACGGAATCAACGCGAAAAATCGGGGTTTCACAGGCTCTGACGTCATACGATCATCATAAATTCTAAAATCAGGCCATCGATATGCCGCACCCCACTCTTTTCAGTTTGGGGTGCTTTGCGTTTTCCACCGCTTATTTCAACCGCTTTTTATTTCAACAGATTCATGGACTTACCCAAGCTCAACCCCGGCAAACGCTATACGCTGCCGCAGCCCGTCGGTTCCGCAGACGCCCTGCTGATTGCGCAACTCGGTCTCAGGGAAAAAGCCGCCGGCAGGCTGGTCGCGATAGTCACATCAGACGCCACCACCGCCCAGCGCCTGATGCAGGAGCTGGCGTTTTTTGCGCCTGACTTGCGCTGTGCGCTCTTCCCCGACTGGGAAACGTTGCCGTATGACACCTTCTCGCCGCATCAGGACTTGATCAGTGAGCGGCTTGCCACGCTGTGGCGCATTCAGCAGCGCAGCAAAGATTCAGGCGCTGACGTTGTCATCGTGCCAGCCACCACGGCGCTTTACCGCTTGGCCCCGCCCAGCTTTCTGGCCGGCTACACGTTTGAGTTCAAGGTCAAGCAAAAACTGGACGAAGCCAATCTCAAAGCCCAACTGACGCTGGCGGGTTACAGTCACGTCACGCAGGTCGTCAGCCCCGGTGAATATGCGGTGCGTGGCGGCCTGATTGACTTGTTCCCGATGGGCTCGCTGGTGCCGTACCGGGTCGACTTGTTTGACGACGAGATTGACAGCATCCGCACCTTTGACCCGGACAGCCAGCGATCTCTTTACCCCGTACCAGAAGTGCGCTTGCTGCCAGGCCGCGAGTTCCCGATGGACGACGACGCGCGGGCGCGATTTCGCAATCGCTGGCGGGAACTGCTCGATGGCGACCCAACCAAAAGCCGTATTTACAAAGACATTGGCAATGGCGTGGCCACGGCGGGTATTGAATATTATTTGCCACTGTTTTTTGAAGAAACGGCAACAGTGTTTGATTATTTGGGCGCGAATGCTACGGTTGTGTTGCATGGTGACCTGGAGCCTGCTTTTCAACGCTTCTGGCAAGACACCAAAGACCGCTACCGATTGGTCAAAGACGCGCCCGACCGGCCTGCCTTACCACCTGAGTCGCTGTTTTTAAGTGCCGAGCAGTTTTATGCGCGGGCCAACGACTACGCGCAACTGGCCCTGCGTGCTGGTGTAGACGACGTTGAACACAACACGTCCTTCCAGAAGCTGGAAGAAATGGCGGTGGTGCGCGGTGCCGAAGACCCGCTCACCAAGCTCAAAAGCCATATCAAAAACACGCCGCAGCGCGTCTTGATACTGGCCGAAAGCGATGGCCGCCGCGAGAGCCTGCTGGACTTTTTACGCGCCAGCGGCGTGAGTCCGCCAGCGTTTGATTCACTCGAAGACTTCCAGACCAGCCCTGAAAAACTGGGCATTGCCACCGCCGCTTTAAACGTCGGTTTTAGCTGGCTGGAAGGTGACATTGACTTCATCACCGAAACCGAGCTCTTTGCCGCAGGTATGGCGGTGCGCCGCCGCAATAAAAAGCAGGAGAAGGTCAGCGATGTAGAAGCGCTGATCAAAGACCTGTCAGAGCTGAACGTCGGCGACCCGGTAGTCCACAGTGCCCACGGCATTGGCCGTTACAAAGGGCTGATCAATATGGACCTGGGCCACGGGCCATCTGAGTTTTTGCATTTGCAATATGCCGATGACGCCACACTGTATGTGCCCGTCAGCCAGTTGCAGCAAATCAGCCGCTACACCGGGGTCAGCGCCGATGAAGCGCCCTTGCACCGCTTGGGCGGCGCGGCATGGGAAAAAGCCAAGCGCAAAGCCGCAGAGCAGGTGCGTGACTCGGCTGCCGAGCTTTTGAACATCTACGCCCGACGCGCCGCACGCGAAGGCCACGCCTTCCGCTATTCACCGAACGACTACGAAACCTTTGCCAACGACTTTGGCTTTGACGAAACCGCTGACCAAAGCGCCGCCATTCATGCGGTGATTCAAGACATGATCAGCCCACGCCCGATGGACCGGCTGGTCTGCGGCGATGTGGGTTTTGGCAAAACCGAAGTCGCTTTGCGTGCCGCCTTTATTGCGATTACGGGCGGCAAACAAGTCGCCCTGCTGGCCCCCACCACCCTTTTGGCCGAGCAGCACTTTCAAACACTAAGCGACCGCTTTGCCAAGTGGCCGGTCAAGGTGGCTGAAATGAGCCGCTTCAGGTCTGCCAAAGAAATCACCGCCGCCATCAAAGGCATCGCCGACGGCACGATAGACATCGTAGTCGGTACGCACAAGCTGCTGAGCAAAGACATCAGCTTTCAACGTCTGGGCCTGCTCATCATTGACGAAGAACACCGCTTTGGCGTGCGCCACAAAGAGGCGATGAAAGCCATGCGCGCCGAAGTCGATGTGCTGACGTTGACCGCCACGCCCATCCCCCGCACGCTGGGCATGGCGCTAGAAGGCTTGCGCGATTTGAGCGTGATAGCCACCGCGCCGCAGCGGCGGCTGGCTATCAAAACCTTTGTCCGCAGCGAAAGCAATGGTGTGATTCGCGAAGCCGTGCTGCGTGAGCTTAAACGTGGTGGGCAGGTTTACTTTTTGCACAACGAGGTCGAGACGATTCAGAACCGCCGCGAAAAGCTGGAGGCCCTGCTGCCCGAAGCGCGAATAGCTGTGGCCCACGGCCAGATGCCCGAGCGCGAGCTGGAGCGCGTGATGAAAGACTTCATCGCCCAGCGCTACAACCTGCTGCTGTGCTCGACGATCATTGAAACCGGCATTGACGTACCGAGCGCCAACACCATCGTCATGGCGCGCGCCGACAAGTTTGGTCTGGCGCAGCTGCATCAGCTGCGTGGCCGTGTGGGCCGTAGCCACCACCAGGCTTATGCGTATTTGATGGTGCCCGACATTGAAGGGCTGACCAAGCAAGCCAGCCAGCGGCTAGAGGCGATTCAGCAAATGGAAGAACTCGGCTCAGGCTTTTATCTGGCCATGCATGACCTCGAAATACGTGGCACGGGCGAAGTGCTTGGCGAAAGCCAGTCGGGCAACATGATGGAAATTGGCTTTCAGCTCTACAACGAAATGCTGAACGAGGCCGTGCGCTGCTTGAAGGCTGGCATTGAGCCTGACCTGCTGAACCCACTGACGGTGACGACCGACATCAACCTGCACGCCCCGGCGCTGCTGCCCGACGACTATTGCGGCGACGTGCATTTGCGTTTGAGCTTTTACAAAAAGCTGGCCACCGCTAAAAATACCGACCAGATTGATGCGCTGCTGGAGGAAATCGTTGACCGCTTCGGCAAGTTGCCCCCGCAGGGCCAAACGCTGATCGACGTGCACCGCCTGCGCGTCATTGCCAAACCGTACGGTGTGGTCAAGGTTGATGCCGCTCCCGGAGTGATCAACATCACCTTCAAGAAAGACCCCCCCATCGACTCCATGGCGATCATGCATCTGATTCAAAAAAACCGTCACATCAAGCTTGCCGGCAATGAAAAGCTGCGGATTGAAAAAGACCTGCCTGAGGCAAAAGACCGGGCGCAAATGGTACGGGACGTGCTGCGCAGCTTGGGGCAGCCAAGGATTGAGACAGTTGCGGTATAAGTTAGCTACACTTATAATTGTCAATCTAATTTAAAGGGGTTTGCCATGTCCCAAGTGACCATTTACCTGGAAGAAGACACCCTGGCCGCAGCCAAGACAGCTGCAGCGCGGGCGCATATGTCAGTGAGCAAGTGGTTTGCGCAGTTTGCAGAAGCCGAAAAGCAAAAACCTGTACAGAGCTGGGATCATTTTTTTGCCGAAATTGACAGCCCGGGCGCTGCAAACCCTGATGTGGCTGACGGCTGGGACGCGCTGCTAAAGGACCGGTATGTTGGCTTGGGTACCGATGTCACAAGAGAATCGTTTTGAAGTATCTGCTGGACACCGATACCCTGATCTACGTGTTCAAACGCGCTGGCAATTGCTTGGCGCGGCTCAGCCTGCGAAACGACATGGATATTGCCATCTCCACGATCAACCTCTTTGAGCTTGAGTACGGAATGGGCAAGTCAGACAATCGCAGCAAGATGGACAGCTACGTCGCGACCCTGTGCCAGCGGTACGCGGTTTTAGACTTTGACCGGGCTGCTAGCCTCCAGGCAGGTACCATTCGCGCACTGCTCCATACCCGCGGCACACCCATAGGCCCGTACGATGTGCAAATGGCGGGCATTGCATTGTCAAAAAACTTGACCATCGTGACCCGTAATACGCGGGAGTTTGAGCGCGTACCCGGCTTGCGGGTAGAAAACTGGTACGACCAATGACCCAAAAAGACCAAAAATAGCTCAAAATACCCATCAAATCAGCCTCCAGACCAACAAATACGTGCGCAAGCAGCTATCAAAATAATAGTTAACCTAACTCATGAATCCAACAGAAATATCGCCAGGTCTGGTCATTCGAGACTTCACACCACCGTTGAAGCTGGCTGACTTCAAGCTGATCGCCTTCGACATGGATTCGACGCTGATCAACATCGAATGCATTGATGAGATTGCCGATGCAGTGGGACTGAAAGCCGAAGTGGCCACCATTACCGAGGCCACGATGCGCGGTGAGATTACTGACTTCAAAACCAGCTTGCGCCGACGGGTGGCGCTGCTCAAGGGCGTCACTGTATCCAGCATGGAAAGTGTGTATGCCGAGCGTTTGCAGCTCAACCCCGGCGCTGCCGAGCTGGTAGCTGCGTGTCAAAAAGCGGGCATGAAGGTCTTGCTGGTGTCTGGCGGGTTTACGTTTTTTGCAGACCGTGTGGCCCGGCGTTTGGGCATTGACTACGTCAAGTCGAACCAGCTTGACGTGGTGGACGGTGTGCTGACAGGCCAGCTCATTGACCAGCCCTGGGGGGATATTTGTGACGGCGAGGAAAAGCGCAAAACGCTGCTGGAGACCTGTGCCTTGTTGGGCGTAGCGCCCAGCCAGGCAATTGCTATGGGTGATGGCGCGAACGACTTGCCCATGATGGGTGCGGCGGGTTTGTCAATCGCCTACCACGCCAAACCGAAAGTGCGTGAGCAGGCGATGGTGGCGATCAATACAGGTGGGCTTGACCGTTTGCTGGAAGTGCTGGTTTAGCTGATCAAACCTTGCAGTGCGCCGGGCTCGAAGTGCTGCTCAATGTAGTCAGCCAGCCCATCGAAAACGCGCTCCAGCGTTGGCGCTGTCATACCAAACATGGCTCGCAGTACGTCCGGGTCTTCAAACAAACCGTGCAGGTACACGCCAAGCACATTGCCCGCACTGTTTTGCCAAGCCAAATCATCCGGCATAACCGGGTGTGTGCCGTCTGCCAAGTCGGCCCGCTGCGCTGTTTGGCCATGATGGATTTCATAGCCTGCTACCGCAACATTTGACAAACCAGTCCAGGCCCCCGTGAGAGAACTGAACTGCGTTTGCCTATGCTGCACAGTCTTGACTTCTTCAAACACGGTGACGACCCCCAGCAAACCCAGCCCGGCGGCATTGCCGTCTATCCCATGCGGGTCTATCAGCGCCTCTCCCAGCATTTGCAAGCCGCCGCAAATACCCAACACCGCCCCACCCCGCGCTGCATGTGCATTAACAGCTTGGTCTAACCCCTGCTGACGCAGCCAGGCCAGGTCGCTACTCGTGGCTTTTGAGCCTGGCAGGATGATCCAGTCGTTGTTCGTCAAACCAGCCAGCTCCGCCGGGCTGCGCACCCATAACAGACGCACACCGGGGATGTTTTTAAGTGGCTGAAATTCATCGAGGTTGCTGATGCGCGGATAGGCAACCACCGCGATAGTTTTGGTGACTTGGCCGCTGGACTTTGTTCTGTCGTCAAACACCCCATCTTCTTCAGGCAAACCGTGCTGCCACCACATGGGCAGCGTCGCGACTGTTGGCACACCGGTCAGGTCTTTCAGCATTTGCGGGCCGGGCGCGAGCAGCTTGGCATCGCCCCTGAACTTGTTTAGAACAAAACCCTTGATGCATTTTTGCTCCGCAGCATCGAGCATCGCCCACGTGCCATACAAATGCGCAAACGCCCCTCCCCGGTCAATGTCCGTCACCAGCAGGCAGGCAGCGTTGGTGTGCAGCGCCACCCGCATGTTGACGATGTCGCTGAGCTTTAAATTGATTTCTGCGGGCGAGCCTGCGCCTTCGATCACCACCACATCGTTCTCGGCCATCAGCTCATCCAGCGCACGCGCCACCACCGGCCACACTGATGCACTGCGGCCACGCCATTCCATTTTTGACAGTTCAGCATTCACCTGCCCCATCAAAATCACCTGGCTGTGGGTGTCTCTTTCAGGCTTGAGCAGCAGCGGGTTCATGCGGACTTCAGGTGTGGCACGTGCAGCCAGTGCCTGAAAATACTGCGCACTGCCTATTTCTCCGCCCGCAACAACCCTTGCGTTGTTGCTCATGTTTTGCGCTTTATACGGGACAACCTTTAACCCCTGGCGTGCGTAATAACGACACAGCGCCGTTGTCACCCAGCTCTTGCCAGCACCGCTAGTGGTGCCTAAAACCATCACGGCTTTTGCAGTCATGTCTTGCCTTTGGTCTGTTTCCATGTATTGTGTAGAGCGGCTTGTGCCGCAGGCGGTTGTACGCTGATGCGGACATGTTGGGCCAAGCCAAAGGAGGTGCAGTCGCGCAGCTTGATGCCATGCTGTCGCAAGGCCAGCAAATCAATATCAGCCCGGCAGACGAAAAAGTTCGCCAAGCTGGGCAATACCTTCCAGCCCATAACTTCACATAATTCGATTTGCTGAATTTTCCATTGCCGCAGAGTTACCAAACTATCTGCCAGCCAAGCTTGCGCTTCTAGCTGCGTCCATGCTTCAAGCATGGCCACGCCATGCGCGCCGATGGGCCATGAGGGGCAGAGCTGGTTCATAGCTTCAATATCTGCCGCTGCATCCAATGGCGCAATGGCATAAGCTGCCCGAACGCCAGTCAGGCCCAGGGCTTTGTTCGGTGAATACAGTTGCCAAAGATTGTCTAATCCGCCTGCATACGCAAAAACACCACTCAAACGCAGCGGCTCGTAAGCACGGTCAAGCACCCGCACGGCACTGTTAGCGCTGTGCCAATCCGCATGCGCTTGACCCAAGGGGCTGGACGGCTCGCAGGCCCAGCATAGGTCAGCGACATGTGCATCAGCCAACTGCAAACCATGCGCTGCGGCGGCATGGGCATAGTCACCATAGCTGTGCGGTGGTAACGCAACAGAACGCCCTCCTCGTCTGGCCACCATCGCCGTGATGCGAAAAATGAATTCACTGGCGCTGGCCGCTAACACCACACGCTGCACCTCAACGCTATGAAAAGCGGCGAGTTGACCACGTAGAACCGAGTAGCTCGGGTCTGGGTATTGGCTTGCATCAGCCTGCTGGACGGCAGCCAGTGTGAACGGGCAAGGCCCGCAGGCGTTGCTGTTGGTTGAGAAGTCAAACTGCACTGCACCAAACGCATCCGGACCGCCGTGAATACGTTGTTGCTTGGGTTGAGATGGCAAAGTCATGACTTCAAATACGCTATCAATAACATAGCTGCTTGCGCAAATAAACAGGCGGCTACAACCACTTTTGATGCCTTTTTTTGGGCTAAAACAGCATCTTTTGGCTCTGGTGGTCTACCTGAAGGGTTCAGCACATACACGCCAGGTTTTTGCAGCCGCACACCAAGAGCCAACGCCATCGCAGCCATCGGCCAACCGCTGTTGGGTGATGGTGTTTTGCGGGCTTCATGACCAAGGCTATTGAAATCAACACCCTGCGACAACAGTTTGAGCAGCAACGCCGTGATGCGCGCAGGCATCCAGCTCAGCACATCGTCAACGCGCGCGGCCCACTTTCCTGCCCATTCCCAGTTCACCCCGTGACGCAAGCCCCGGTAGCCCCACATGGCGTCAGCCGTATTGGCAAAACGGTAAACCGCCGCACCCGGCAAACCAAACAGCACAAACCAGAAGATGGGTGCGACGACAGAATCATTGAGGTTTTCAGCCAGTGACTCGACGGCGCTTTCACGCACTTCAGTCTCGCTCAAGTTGGCAGTATCACGGCTGACCAAAAAGCCCAAGCGCCTGCGACCTGCATCCAATGACTCGCCCAATGCCGCCTCAACGGCTTGCACCTCAGACCGCAACATCGCCCACGCCAGCATGGGCTTGAGCGCAACGCCCAACAGCAGCATAGCCAGAACCAACGGCAACTGGAACGCCACCCATTGCACCGCGCAAGCCGCTCCCAAAACAAGAGCTGCTCCCGCGCACCAATAAAAGACTGCAAGCCAAAATGAATTCAAATCACGAATGTCGGGGGAAGCTGCCGGCCGAAGTCGCTTGGCGGCCCAGTTCAGGTAATTGCCCATCCACACCACCGGATGCAGACGTGCAGCAGGTTCGCCCAGGTAACGGTCGATGGCCAATGCAAGAAGCAAAGCTGCGCCAAAGATCATCAAACTGACGGGACCGCTGAATAGGAGCAACACGTATTACCTGCTGGAAACTTTTGCCAACCGCCAGCGCCGCGACTGTTGCCACGCACCCAGGCCCAAAAGCAGTGCCACGCCCCACAAAGTGGCCAGGCTGTTGACGACTGATGTCACGGGCTTGGACTCTGGCGCTTGAAGTTCCAGCTTCAGGCCCTTGATGATTTCTTGAAGTTCGGCATTCGCCTCGTTCGCAGCTTGTTTTGAGGGTGCTGGCTGGGCCGGGGCACTCTGGCTTGAAGTCGGGTTCAGATTCCCCTGCTCAACCGCAAAACGCTGCACCGCCTTATTGCTTTCACGCAGGCCCGTCGCTTTTAAAGCTTCGTTATACGCCCGGGTCAGTTCGCGTTTGGTGGCATCGTCGGGCTGCCAGTAGTTCAGCCGCACGGCGTCCAGCATGCGTTCCAGCGTTTGGGCAAACGCTGCACGATTGCTGCCCTCCAGCCATTCACGGGTGCCCAGCTTGTACTGGTCACGCACATAGACGTTGTGCAGTGACTGCCAGTGGTCTTGCCGCACGGTTTGGGGGGCGGTGACTTGCCAGCCCCACAAAAATTGCGCGGTTTTCAGCACCTGTAGCGTGCCGCTGTAGCCTTCAGCTTTTTGTGCGGTGATCCACTGCGGGTGCAGGTAGCGGGTTTGCATTTCTTTGGCTATTGACGTGCTGGCGCTTTCGGTTGTGACCTCCGTCGTGTCACGCAGGTTTTGCACATACAGCGCCGGGTCTTTGCCCGTCAGTTGCCGCACCGCCTGCGCGATACCGCCCAGGTACTGAAACGGGTCATCACTGGTCAATACTCCATAGGTGTTGGACGTGCGGGACAGCAACGCCGCATCAACCTGCGCCAGATTGCGGGCATAGGCGTTTTGCATCGCTTTGCCGCGTGCTACGCCGTCTATGCCCTGTCCATAAGCATGACCCATGCGGTCCATATAGAGCTGTGCCATCTCTGCGTCACCGCCGCCCCTGTCTGCTTTTTTCCAGATGTCGGTGGCTTGCGCGGCATCGCTCAGGCCAGTTCCATAGCTGCCTTGCTCGTTAGAAAACACCCGCGCGGTAGACCAGCGTTTGGCATCCGCAGCGCTGGCACCTTGCGCCGCAAACTGACTTGCCAGCTTTTGCGTGTTGCGCGCTACCCCGTTGTCGGCTTCTTTGAGTTGGGAGGTTTGCCGCACGGCTTCGTCTACCCAGCGCATCACCACCGGGAACTGGTCGCGGTACGAGCCTGTCACGCTAACCAGCACGTCAACGCGCGGGCGCTTGAGTTCGGCAGCAGGCAATACATCCAGCCCGGCCACACGTCCGGCATCGTCCCAACGCGGTTTGACGCCCAGGGCATACAGGACTTGTGACTCCATCACGCCCTGATGGCGCATGGTTTCGCCGGCCCAGAGGGTGAAGGCGAGTTTTTCGGGCCAGCGCCCTGCGTTTTCTTTGCGGTGCTGCTTCATCCACGCGTCAAAGGCGGCAACGCCGGTGTCCCAGGCCTGGCGAGTGGGGACGCGGCTGGGGTCAAAGCCGTACAGATTGCGGCCTGTGGGTAGGCTTTCAGGGTTGCGCACCGGGTCACCGCCATAGCTGGCCTTGACGTGCTGGCCATCAAGCGCAGCCAGAAAACCGCTGATTTCTTCGTTGTTGGCCAGCGCGGCATCGAGCTGCTGGGCGCGCTGCGCGAGTGCCAGCAAGACCTTGGGGTCCAGCAATTTGGCCTGGGCACGATTGGGCACGGAGCTGTGGGCCAGGGCGGCATCCGCGACGCGCAGGTCAAGCGTGCTGGCGGTCTGCGGGTCTTTTAATGCGACTTGCAGCCAGCGGGCTGGGCGTGAGTTGACGATTTTTTTGGCATCCAGCAAAAAGACCTCGTCAATGTCTTCACCCAGCGCGTCAATCAACGGTTTGCGCAGGGTTTGCATCACGGTGCCAAAGCGGCGCTGCGCGTCAGGTACTTCCCCAAAAGCGGCCAGACCCAGCGGCTGCGCGGTTTGTGCAATATCGTCCAGGTAGGGGTGCAGCAGTTCCATGAAACCGGCGAAGTCTGTGCGTATTTTGTCCTGCGTCCAGCCTACGTCGCGGTGCAACTGGTGTTCAACAAAGGCGGCAATCAGCCGAGACTCAAGCTCTTTTTTAACCGGGCCAGGCGACACGGTTTCCCAGTCGTGCATCAGGTCGTGCATTTCGTGCACGCCGGGCCGAAAGCCTGCGGGTGAAAACATCGGCGTGGAATGGCTGACCAGCACCGCACGGCCACGCCGCTTGGCGGTCAGCGCCTCACCCAGGTTGTCCATGATGTAGGGGTAAATATTGGGCAAATCGCCCAGAGCCAGTAGCGGGTCGTCTTGGGCCGACAAGCCACGCTCTTTGCCCGGTGCCCATTCCAGCGTGCCGTGCGTACCCACGTGCACCACCGCATGGGCACCGAGTTGCTGCCGCAACCACACATAGGTGGCCAGATAGTTGTGACTAAGCGGTACCTGTGAGCGGTGGCCTATGCGCTGCTTGCGCAATTCGGCGCTGGTACCCGCTGTGACCTCATGGCGCAGCGGCTGCGGCATGACGACGACGTTGCCCAGCAGCACACGCGGGATGATGAAGCCGGACTCATTTTGGGTGCCTAAATTAGGCCGCAACATGATGGATTTTTCAGGCGCACCCCAGTAGCTTTCGGTGCGGCGCTGGGCCTCTAATGGCAAGGCGCGAAACCATGCGAGGTAAGTCTTCAGCGGCAGCACATCGGCCAGGCCCTGCGCAGGCAAACCTGCCAAAGTTTCGGGCTTGTAAAAAGCGCCCATCGTGGCCTGCACTTGTGGGGTGATCTGGTCCGCCGTTGGCACTTCTGTCTGGTAGCCCGCGTTTTTCATGGCGGCCAGCATGTTGTACAGGCTTTTGGGCACGTTTAAAAACGATGCGCCAAAGTTGCCTTCACCCTGCGGGTAGTTGTAAACCATCATCGCCACGCGTCGCTGGGCGGGTGCGGTGGTTTGCAGGCGGGCCAAAGCGGCGGCTTTGTCGGCCACGGCGTTGATTTGCTCCGGGATGGGGTCGAGTGCCCCGGTTTTGGTGTTGCGTGCGGTTGTCAACAGCGCATCAACCATGCCTGACAGCTCGCTCGGCGTGTAGTAGTAAGCCACGTCGCTCAGGGCCAGCCCATCTTTGCTTTGCGCCCACTGCGCGGCATCCATCGCCAGTGCGGGCATGGTTTGCAATACCGGCACGCCAATGCGCTCCAGCTCGGCTTTGCGTTCGGTCGGGTTAAACACCAGCGCTGAATTGATGATGACGTCGGCCATGCGCGTCTGCCCCGTGGCGGCGCTGACATGCGTGGCTTGGTAGAACAAATCTTTTTGCTGGCGCGGCCCATAGAAGGCGTAAGCGCGCAGCCCACGCTGCTCCAGGGCGGTGATCAGCGCGTCCAGCCAGGGCGTGTCGTCAGACGTGAAGACGGCGTTGTTCACGGCGATAGCAATCGTTTTATTTGCTATTGATTTAGGAGCTACTTGCGCACGTATTGATTGGACTGGAGCCTGATTTGATAGGTAAATAGTGCTGTTTTCAAGCATTTTTAACGCTGAAACGGCAGTATTTTCAATCTGCGGCCAGTGTGGGTTGTAGAAGCCTTGCAATGGCAGCTGCACGGCTGGCGGCATGGCGGCAGTGGTTTGTGTCGTACCGTTTCTTAAAGCCTGCATGGCAAGTGTCATGTTTTGTGCGCCACCAAAGCGCCAGTACTCGCGCAGGCGCTGCGCCCAGTCGGGTGCCACGCCGTTGTCGGTTTTGAGTGGCACTGCGACGAGTCGCTCGTTTTTAGCCACAGCGCTGAACTCGCCCACCACCACATACGGCTTGCCGCTTTTGTTGATGACCTCGCCAAAGCGCGCCGCTGCGGTTTGTGCCACGCTGGGGTGTGGTGCATCTAACACCAGCAGGCTGGCCGGGCGTAGCGCTTTTTGCAGGGCGTCTGGCGTGTCCTCTTCAGCCGATAGCGTCTCCATGCTTAAGCCCGCTTGCAATGCAGCCGCTTGCAGCTTAGCCAGGCGGGCGGGTGACACAACGTAGGTCGTGAGCAGCACGATGTTTGGCAATGCAGCTGGGGCCGACGTTTGCCCGATTGCAACCATACAGCTACCCAAACCAAGCAACCCCAACAATGCAACCCTGAAAACACTCATGGCTTGGCTGATAAAGCAGGCGCAGCAACGGCAGGGACGTACACCATGCTGCCGTCTTTCATGCGGTAAGCCGTACCGGCTTTTTCACCATCGCCCTCGCCTGACGCGCCACTGGCCTTGAACCTGGTGATCTTCTGGCCGTCTTTGGTGATGATCTCCATGTTGGGCTTGCCTTCGTTGCGGATGATGGTCAGCTTGTCACCAGCAAAAGGGTTCATCGGGTTGTTGATGACAGCTATCAGCAGCATACCTATCACCACCAGAAATACGTCAATCAGGTTGATGGTGGACAGCACCGGGTCGTCATCGTCTTCGTCGAGGATGTGCAGGCGCGGCCTGGCAGCAGAAGTTTTGGTATTGGCGTTCATACGGCTGCACCATCCAACACCGCCAGCATTTCAGCCAGTAACCAGCGGCGCCGCACGCTGTAAATCACAAACGTGATGGACGCGGCCACCAGCGCCACAATCACGGCTGCAAACGCCGGGGCCAGGCTTTCAGCCACACCGCTTGACTGTCCAGATGCCACCGCCACCAGCGCCGGGCCCATCGGAATCATGGTGGCTACCAGCCCCAGCATGGGTGCCACGCGGCTGCACAGGCGCAGGCCTTCCAGCTCTTTCAAAACCGCAAGCTCCAGCCGCTCTTGTGATGTCGCCCCATGACCTTTTGCGCCCGCCAGCACCAGCACGCAACCAGGCTGCTTGCGGCGGCGAAACCACTCGACACCGAAAGCACCCAGGCTTATCACGGCGTAGGCAAACACGGCAAACACCATCAAGGTGACAGGCCATAAAAAGGTTTGTGCAAGCTGGAACAGTGCGGTTTCAAATGGCATGGGTTAACTACTTTCAGGAAAGATGAGAGGTATGAGCTGACAAGGCACTGGCTTGCCCCCAGGTGTCCTCAAACACCATGTCGGCCAGCGCCGCGCGCCTGGCCCACTTTTCAGCTTGCAGCATCGGCTGGTCGTAAAACGCATCGACCGGGCCCAAGCACAAAATAGCAATCGGCTGACTGCTTTCAGGCATCTGCATCAGCTTTGCCAACGCCTGCGGTTCAAACATCGACACCCAGCCCATGCCCAGCCCTTCAGCGCGCGCGGCGAGCCACATGTTTTGAATCGCGCAGGCGGCGCTTGCCAAGTCCATCTCGGGCAGGGTACGGCGACCAAAAATATGTTGCTCACGGCCCGGCGGCATGGCGACCACCAGCACCTCTGCGGCCTGCAAAATGCCCTGCACTTTGAGCTTCATGAATTCGTCTTCACGCTCTTCCAGTGCATGGGCTGTGAGCACACGTTCTTGTTCTACCATCGCATGCAGCGACTGCCGCAATGGCAGGCTGCGGATACGAATAAATCGCCAGGGCTGCATCAGGCCGACGCTAGGCGCGTGGTGGGCGGCTTCTAGCAGGCGCTGCAATTGATCGTCAGGCACTCTGCCGCCGCTGAAATGCCGCATGTCGCGCCGCTCGAAAATCGCGCGGTACACGGCGGCCTGCTCAGCTTCTGAAAATGCGTGTGTTGCTGTCAACGGTTCAGTCCTCTATGCCGCGCTGGGCCGGTATACCTGCCTTGAAGGCATGCTTGACCATGGTCATTTCAGTCACGGTGTCGGCCAGCTCAATAATCTCTAGCGGGCAGCGGCGGCCCGTGATAACGACGTGGGTATCGGTAGGCCTGTCAAACAGTGTTTGCACCACTTCTTCAACACCGCCAATCGGTTCCATCCAGCCGTAAATCAACGGGTAAGTAAATTCATCCAGCACCACCATGAAGTACTCGCCACTTTGAATGGCCGCCTTGGCTTTCAGCCACCCATCACGCGCCAGCTGGCCAGAACGCTCCAGGTCCTGGCTCTTCCAGCTAAAACCATCGCCCATGCCTTCAATCGGGATGCCGAGCTGTTCAAACATGCGGTGCTCGCCAAAGCGGGCTGTAGGCACTTTCATGAACTGGAAAATTTTGATTTTTTTGCCGTGTACATGGGTACGGCCAAAGGCCCGGAGTGCCAGGCCAAAAGCCGCCGTGCTTTTGCCTTTGCCATCGCCAGTGTTGACGATGACAAGGCCACGTCGCTCGCCTTCAGGTTTGTCGTAGGGTTTCTCGGCGGGTGGTGTTTCGATTTGCATAATGAACCTCCTGATTGGGGTCAGACTCCCATTGAATTTTCAGATTTTTGATTTAAATTTTGGGTAAAGCCACCCATTGGCCTGCCAGGTTGTGGATTGAAATGCGCTGGTTAAATACGTTTTCTACGGCCCGATGAGTGGCAGCTTCGGTCGAAGCCCCCTGGTGGGTGACTCGACCATTGGCCATGACCACCAGCTCATCGGCATGCAATGCAAACGATATTTCATGCAGCACGCTGATGACGGTTTTGCCGCTGGCGACCAGTGATTTAGCGGTCAACAGCCAGTCGGTTTGATGCGGTGGGTCCAGATTGGCCAGCGGCTCGTCCATCAGCAGCACCTCAGCCTCTACCGCCAGCGCACGCGCCAGCAACACGCGCTGACGCTCACCGCCTGAAAGCTGCCCGAGCGCCCTGCCCCGCCAGTCCCAGGCATGGGTTGAGCGCAAGGCTTTTTCTACGGCTAAGTGGTCGGCGGCGCTTGCGGGTGCGAGCCAGGGCTGATGCGGCAAGCGGCCCAGCATGGTCACGTCATAGGCGGTCAAGTCGTCAGCGGAAGCTTCGTTCTGGCCCAGCCATGACAGTTGCTGCGCGCGCTGCTTTGCGGGCATGCTTTGCATGGGCTGGCCCAGCAATTCGACTGACCCTGTAAATGACGTCAGACCAGCCAGCACCTTGAGTAGCGTCGATTTTCCAGCACCGTTCGGCCCGACGATACTGGTCCAGCGCGCGCGTGGGAAATCAATCGAAATATCGCTTAAAACTTCGACATTTCCAAGCCTGGCGCTAATTTTATCTGCGCGAGCAGCTACGAAATGTATAGCGGCGCTCATAACCCGGAGCCTCTCCCACTGTGCCTGTGCATCAACCACAACAGGTAGCTGCCACCCAGCACAGCCGTCAGCACGCCAACAGGCAACTCTTGCGGGGCCATCAGCCAGCGCGCCAAAATATCGGCTGCTACCAACAGCACCGCGCCCATCAGGCTAGACAACACAATCAGCCGCCCATGTGTGGTTTTAACCACTGACCGTACCAGATGCGGCGCAGCCAAACCGACAAAAGCAATCAAACCCGTTTGCGCCACAGCCGTGCCCGTAGCCAGCGCCAACACGGCTACCAGCGCCGCGCGCATCTGCGGCAGTTGCAGCCCCAGGCTTTGGGCAGTGGCTTCACCGAGTGCCAAGCCGTCGAGCACATGGCTCATCAGCCACGCTGCTATGAGGCTTACAACAAACGCTGAGGCCATGACTGCGCAGGCCGACCAGCCAACGAACGCCGTGGTACCCAACATGAAGGCTTGCATGGCCTGCATGATGTCTGGCGTGAGCAGTAAAACCAGCGAGGTAAGAGCTCCTAGCACCACCCCCACCACGACACCCGCCAGTAGCAAACGCAGCGTGTGCTGCACGCCCTTGGCCAGCAGCAGCGTCAGCAGCACAGCAGCGACTGCACCTAAAAACGCAGCGCCGGTCAACCCCAGCCGCGCTACCCATTGGGTGGCCAGCGGCGACACACCAAACAGCGCCATGGCAAACGCGACACCCAGCGATGCGCCCGAAGCACTGCCGAGCAAATATGGATCTGCCAGCGGGTTACGAAACAAGCCCTGCGCCACCGCACCGGCCAGCCCGAGCAATGCGCCAGCCAGCCAGGCACCCAGCGTTCGCGGCAAGCGGATTTCCCAAACGATGAGCATGGCCTGCGGGTCGCGCTGCATATTGGCAACTGATTCAAAACCCGTGCTGCCAACGGTGATGCCCAACAACAGCAAACCGCAGGAGGCCGCCAGCAGCAAGCTGGCGAGAAAAACCACCTGCCGGTTGGGCCTGCTATTCATACGACTCCAGGCACTTGGCCATCAACCGCGCAGCTTCCGCCATGCGCGGGCCGGGCCGCACCACCACGTCTGAGTCACCCACACCGAACACACACACGCGATTGTTCTTCACAGCCTTGATGCTGTTCCAGCCGGGGTAGGCCACCGCGTTGACCATGCTTCGGTTGCCAATCATGATGACGTCGGGGTTAGCGCGCACCACGTACTCGGGGTTCAATCGGGGGAATGGGCCGAGCTTGGCGGGTACCACGTTCTTCACCCCCAGTCGCGCCAGCGTCTCGCCAATAAATGATGACTCGCCCGCTGCATACGGCCCACGGCTGACTTCAAAATAGACCCGCGCTGATTTGGCTTTGGCAGGCAATGATTGCGCTGCGGCCGACACGCTGCTGTCGATGATGCGCCACAAGCGGTCGGCGCCCTGCGCGTCCGGCACGGCAAGCAGCACACCCAACACCGACAGCACGCGTTTGACATCGGCATGGGTTTTGGTTTCCAGCGCGACCACCTTGACACCCAGTGCCTCAAGCCGTTCGCTCGAACGTGACTTGCCGGACACCAGCACCACGTCGGGCTTCAAGGCCACGATGGCCTCTATGTTCGGGTCCATTCCGCCACCCAGCTTGGGCAGGTTTTTTAAAGAATCAGGGAAGTTGGAATAGCGGTCAACACCCACCAGACGCTGGCATTGCTCCATCGCGCACACGCTTTCAGTCAGTGACGGCAGCATGCTGACGATGCGCTGCGGCGTTTGTGCGAAAGTGACGGTGACACCCCGGTCGTCGGTGACTTGCAGCGCTTGCGCAGCGCTGCAATAAACCATCCACAAAATCAATAGATGCTTCACGCTGACCCCTTCAAAGTCAATGGCAAACCAGCAGCCATGAAGGTCACACGCTCGCATGCGGCGGCCACCTCTTGGTTGAGCCGCCCCAGCGCATCAACAAAGTCTCGGGTCTCGCGCCCGAGCGGAATCACACCCAAGCCGATCTCGTTACCCACAAAAATCACAGGCCCAGACGCCTTTTTAATTGCTATTAAAAGAGAAGCTGCTTCCGCACGTATTTGTTGGTCTGCAGCCTCTTTTGATAGGTTTTTTTGACTGTTTTCGGTGTTTTCATGCGGCATCAACAGGTTGGTGAGCCACAAAGTCAAACAATCCACCACCACGACAGTCTGTGGCTTACTGTAGGTTTGAATCGCTTCGCCAAGTTCTATCGGCTCTTCGACAGTCTGCATGCCCGGCACGCGCTCGGCCCTGTCTTGCTGGTGGCGTGCGATGCGTTCCACCATTTCGTCGTCCCAGGCTGTAGCCGTCGCAATCATCACCGCTTTGTGGCCAGGCGATTGCGCCAGCCAATCACGCGCCAGCAGCTCGGCCCGGCGTGACTTGCCGCTACGCTGACCACCGAGGATGAATTCACTACGCGCTTGCATGTTGTTCCCCCCAGGACATGATGATTTTGTGAATCTGCTCTACGCCATCGGTAATTGATGCGGGCCCAGGCTGCAATATCTCAGCAGACTTGATTTCAAACAACTGGTCGTTTTTAACGGCATTCACCCCCTGCCAGCCAGGCCGCGCCCGCACATGCGCGGGCCTGAATCGTCGGCCGCACCAGGAGCCAAAAATAATGTCGGGGTTACGCTGCACAATCTCCAGCCCGTGGGCAATGATGCGGCCCTTGCCCATCGGCTCTTTAGCCAGTTCGGGGAAGCAATCGTCACCGCCAGCAATGCCGATCAGCTCAGACACCCAGGCAATCGCGCTGATATGCGGGTCGTACCATTCCTCAAAAAATACACGCGGGCGGCGTTGCAAAGAACGGGCTGCGGCTTCAATTTCAAGCAGGCGACTTTGCATGGCCTGTATCAGCGTCAAGCCTTTTTCGGCTTGCCCAACCATCGCGGCCAGCTGGTACATCATCGAAAAGATTTCAGCCACACTGCGCTGGTTAAAAATGGTGACCTGAATGCCTTTTTTAACCAGCTGCGAGGCAATGTCGGCCTGCAGGTCGGAAAAGCCAATCACGCAGTCGGGCTGCAGTTCAACAATCTTGTCGATCTTGGCGCTTAAAAAGGCGCTGACTTTGGGCTTTTCTTCCCGCGCACGCGGTGGGCGCACGGTGTAGCCTGATATGCCCACAATGCGCCGCTCTTCGCCCAGCAGGTAAAGCCATTCGGTGGGTTCTTCTGTCAGGCAAACAATGCGTTGTGGGCCGTAGTTTTGGCCTGTTGCATGACTGCGCCAGTCGCTTGTTTTATCCAGCATGTTGATCCTTCAAAAACAGACTCGCCGCAGCTGCCGGGTTAGACGCAAACCAGGCATGGAAGTAGCTTGCCTTGACCGGGCCCTGCACATACAGGGCCTCTCCGTCACCACGCAATTTGCGACCCGGCGCGGCCTGAGTACGCGCCGCTACTGGCAACGCAGTGGCACACGTCGAATAGTGAAACGCGTGTCCCCGCAAGACGGCGCCGCTCACTTCCAGCTGCTGCGGGCCTAAAGCGGCCAAGCGCTTTTGCAGCGTCACGCTGCCGGGCAACACGCCCCACATCGCGTAACTGTCATCACCAGAAGTGGTCAGTGTTTCAAACAGGGCCATCATGCCGCCGCATTCAGCCCATACCGGTTTGCCTGCGGCCACATGCGCCGCCAAGCCGGTTTTCATGGCCATGTTGGCCGCTATTTTTTCAGCATGCAACTCGGGGTAGCCGCCAGGCAGCCACAAGGCATCACAAGCCGGGATTGCGCTGTCAGTCAATGGAGAAAAGTAAACGATCTGCGCACCCATCGCTTGCAGGCAGTCAATGTTGCCCGCGTAGGTAAAGCAGAAAGCGGCATCACGCGCCACGGCAATCGTCTGGCCTGTCAAAGCGGTAGCGGGAAAGACTGTTTTGTTTGAATCA
>JANNYZ010000139.1:0-7238 GCA_031410335.1 Polaromonas sp.
AATGTTTGACACCGCATTGGCCGCCGCGCCCCGGTGGTGGTAGACCACGCCCTTGGGGTTGCCGGTGGTGCCGCTGGTGTAGTTCAGCGCTATCGCGTCCCATTCGTCGTCGGGTAACTTCCACGCGTAGTTGGCATCGCCCTTGGCCAAGAAATCGTCGTAGTTGATACTGCCAATCCGCAGACTGTCGCCGGTGTAAAGCGCATCTTCAGCATTGACGACCAGCAGCGGTGCGCTGGACGTGCGCAGCGCCAGCGCCTTTTGCATGTTGCCTGCAAACTCCGGGTCAACAATCACCACTTTGGCCTCGCCATGGTCCAGCATGAAGGCGATGGTTTCAGCATCCAGCCGGGTGTTCAGCGCGTTCAGCACCGCGCCCGTTACGGGTATGCCAAAGTGCGCCTCCACCATGGGCGGGGTGTTGGGCAGCATCACGGCTACCGTGTCGCCCTTGCCAATGCCGTGCTTTTGCAATGCGCTGGCCAGTTGGCGGCAACGGGTGAAGGTCTCTGACCAAGTGCGGCGCAAATTGCCGTGCACCACGGCTAAACGGTTGGGGTACACCTCGGCCGTTCGTTCAATAAACGCCAGCGGCGACTGCGCGGCATGGTTGGCGGGGGTTTTGGGCAGGTCGGTGTCAAAGATATTGGGCATGTTGTCTCTTTCTTGTCTTGTCGGCGTTGAAGTCAGCTTACACCCGGTCGCGGTGGGATATTTCAACCACCACCGCGCGTGCTGCCAGCTGGGCCACCAGGCGCTCTGCGGCGGCGCGGTTTTTGGCGTCCAGGTTGGCGTCCCATTCGTCCAGCAAGTAAACCGCCGCGTGGGTGCGGCTGACGATTTCGTGCAAGCTTTTGAGCTGCCGCTCGCCGGATGAGAAGCCACCTGCGGCTGGTTCATCGTCTTCATCTGGTGTGGCACCTGAGAACGCAAACGCCAGCTTGTCACTGGTGGGCCAATAGTAGGCAGTCGAACCCAGCCGCGCCTTTAAAGCCACCAGCAGCGTTGACTTGCCCGACCCATTGCTGCCGCGTACCAGTAGGCGGCTCTGCGGCAGGGCGCGGATGCGGGCCAGTGCGTCGTCAACGCTGGTGCATGCCACCGCCTCCTGACCATCACGTCCGGGTACAGACAGGGCCACGCCATCGAACCGGATGCGCTGGTCAAAGTTGGCATCAGGCTCGGGCCGCATGGCAGCGCAGGCGCCCGTCATGCGCGTCCACACGGCCAGCAAATCATTCCAGCCGCTGGCCAGGCCGTGCACGTTGTACGACAAATCAATCTGCCGGGGCAGCGTGGCGGCCAGTGCGATCAAAAGGCCGGTGTCTGTCACGTTGCGCCCGGCTATCCACGCCAGGTAGCTGAAGACCACGACAAGCGCAAAAATGCCGCTGACCGTGGCAATACCCTCACGCGCCAGAATCGCCCGGATCTGCGCCCGCAGTGCGTCCCGCAGCCGCAGCTTGAATCCCGCATGCCACAGCCGGTAGTTGTAACGGTTGCCCGCCGTGATGTTGTCCCAGGCGGTGTAGGTATGGGCCGTCATGCGGTTGCTGGTGGCTTGCTGCGCCAGGTAGGCAGCGGCCACGGGGCGGCGCACCAGGTATTGCAGGCCCAGCAGCACCACAAACACAGCCGCGTACACGCCGGGCAGGCCTGCGTCAATGGCAAACCCCAGCACGATGGCATTGAAAATCAGGCCGAAAAAAAGCTTTAAATCAGCCTCCAGCTCGTACACGAGCTCAAAAAATATCTGAAAGGTTTCGTTGGTCAAGAACGGCTCCACCTGCTCGCGCTGGGCCTTGTCGTCCAGCAACGCGGGCTGGCGGCGGTTGTCGCGCGCAAAACGCAGCATGTACCGGCCATAGGCGCCAAAGCCCGCCCGCTCGGCAAACACCCAGCTGGTGGCGCCCACCACATAAGACGCCGACTGGGCCAGCACAATCCAGACAAAGTCAGAAATCAGGAATTCCTGTTCGGCCACGTCATGCCCGGCCTTGATGATGAGAGCCGTGGTAGCGGCGGCCAGCGCGGCTTCGACCACCAGAAAGAAAAGCATCACATAGAACGGGCGGCATAGCAAAAACCGGACAAAGTCCAGGTTTCGGTACGGTTTGGAAGCGGCAATTTTTAACGGTTGTGCGTTCATCAGGCAACGGTGATGGGATAAAAAACGATTTTCAGCAAATTATGTCAACCGCAAGCCGGGATTGGTCGTTTAATCTTCACTTGCCAAGCTTTGAAGCAATTCTGTAGCGTAACAAGAGTCGGTAGCGGCCCCCCGGCCACTGCCTTAGCCCCCTTAACTCAAGAGAGACACCATGAACAACGCAACCGCCAAGCCAAAGAAAAGCAAAAAGCCATCGAAAAAAACGCCAGCTAAATAAATTGCTGCGTTGATTCGCTGATTTTTGATAAAAAGCCCGCCTAGCGCGGGCTTTTTTACGCCCGTACGAAGCCACGGCGCGACAGGTCAAAATAGCGCCATGGCGATTCCGCAATCCTTTATCCAAGAGCTACTGGCGCGCGCCGACGTGGTGGACATTGTGGGCCGCTATGTGCAGCTGAAAAAGGGCGGTGCCAACTTCATGGGACTATGCCCTTTTCATGGGGAGAAGTCGCCTTCGTTCAGCGTCAGTCCGGCCAAGCAGTTCTACCACTGCTTTGGCTGCGGTAAAAACGGCAACGCCATCGGTTTTTTGATGGACCACGGCGGCATGACCTTCATTGAGGCCGTGAAGGACCTGGCCCAGCAATACGGCCTGCAGGTGCCTGAGGACGATGTGTCCCCGCAAGACCGGGCCAAAGCCGCCCAGATGCGTGAGCAGCAGGCCACCTTGACCAGCGTGCTTGAAAAAGCCGGGATAGCCTACATCAAGGCCCTGCGCAATTCGCCCAAGGCGATTGACTACTTCAAGGGACGCGGCCTGTCTGGCGAAATCGCCAGAACCTTCGGCTTGGGCTACGCACCCGAAGGCTGGCGCAGCCTGGCCAGCGTGTTTCCTGACTACAACGACCCGCTGCTGGTGGAAAGCGGCTTGGTCATTACAGGTGAGCCGGGGGAAGAAAACGCCCAAGGCGAGGCCAAGCGCTACGACCGCTTTCGGGACCGGGTGATGTTTCCCATTCGCAATGTCAAAGGCGAATGTATCGGCTTTGGCGGGCGCGTGTTGAGTGACGAAAAGCCCAAGTACCTGAATTCACCTGAAACGCCCGTTTTCAGCAAGGGGCGCGAGCTGTATGGCCTGTTTGAAGCACGTACCGCCTTGCGAGAGCATGGTTATGCGTTGGTGACCGAAGGCTACATGGACGTGGTGGCACTGGCGCAAATGGGCTTTGCAAACGCCGTGGCCACACTGGGCACGGCCTGCACGGCTGAGCATGTGCAAAAGCTGTTTCGCTTTACCGAGTCCGTCGTCTTCAGTTTTGACGGCGACGGCGCAGGCCGGCGGGCGGCGCGCAAGGCGCTTGATGCTGCCCTGCCCTTTGCCACTGATGTGCGTACCGTCAAGTTTTTGTTTTTGCCGGCCGAGCATGACCCCGACAGCTATATCCGCGAGCACGGCAAAGACGGCTTTGCCGAGATGGTGGCCAAAGCGCTGCCCCTGAGCAAATTCATGCTGCAAGCCGCAGCCGAGGACTGTGACCTGGACACCGCGGAAGGCCGCGCCCATATGGCCAGCAACGCGCGGCCGCTGTGGACATTGCTTCCTGATGGCGCGCTAAAACGCCAACTGCTGGCCGAGATTGCCGACAAGGTGCTGATTGATGTGCGCGACCTGCTGGAACTGTGGCAACCTGCAAGCAAGGCTGGCAGCTATAAAAAGAGTAGCTACTCACGCATGGATTCATTGGCCCAGAGCCCTAAAACACCACTTAAAAAGACCAAAAGCAGCGATGAAGATGCGTTTTCAGGTGATCCGGACGATATGGGCTACCCGGGCGGCTTTGAGGTGGATTATTCAAGCTCCGAACCGCATTTTTCAGCACCCGTGGCAGCCACCGTCAAGACCTCCCGTCGGGTGGCGGGCCGCCTGTTACCCGCCAGCCGGGAAGACCGCGTTTTGCGCCTGCTTCTGACAGAGCCCCAGAGCTGGGATAAATTGAGCAGCGAAGAACATCACTTGCTATGCGCCCTGCCTGCCCCGCATGGCCCATTGTTCGCCTGGGCTGAGAGCCAGTTGCATGACCACGGCCCCCAGCCCTGGGCAGCCCTGCGTGAAGGCCTGCGCGGCCATGCACACGAAGCCCATGCGATTGCCCAGATCTCGCAAATCCCCGAAGGCATTGAAGGCGACTTCAGCGAAGTGCGCAGCATCATCGACCAGCTCGTCAAAATCAGGCGGCAGCAGGAAATGCAGGAGCTGGCAGAACGTGCCGCCACTGACCCGCAAGCCATGCAGCGCTACAAAGAACTCGCCAGCAGCCTGCAAAAATAAGTCTTTGAAAGTCAATTTGGCTCGCCTAAAAAATAGGCATTAGGGTATAATCCGATTTTCGACACCGCAAGCGCGACAGCAGCACCTCCGGCATCGGCCTTCCGCGTAGCGGAAACACTCTACAAAAAAGAGCTGGCCACCGCTCCGCAAGGACTGCACACCAAATGTTCGCCCCTACAGCTTGCGGTTGGCCAAAAGTCCTGCTGGCCCGTGTTCCGTTTATTCATGTTGTGTTTTTGTACTGCGCCCGCTTGTTGCTCGTCCGGCTTTTGACGGACGCCCCTCAAGTCGCTGCGTTCGTGGATTCATTTTGTCAACCGGAGACCTGCTATGCCTTCGAAAACATTAAAAAAACCTGTCGCAAAACAAGCCGCGAAACCAGTCGTCAAGCCAGTTACAAAGCCCGTCAAGAAACCGGCCGCCAAAGCGCCCACAAAGGCTGCAAGCAAGCCAGCGCCGGTTGATAAAACGAAAAAAGCCACAACTTCAAAAGTAATCGTGAAGACAGTTACAAAAGCAGCTGTCAAACCTGCAAAACCTGCCAAATCCAGCCTCCCCGTTCCGACTCCGAAGAAAGCTCCCCTAGTGCCTATCAAGAAAATTGCTGAATCCAAGCCTCTGGCTGTCAAGCCCGTTGCCGCTACTGTTGAAGTTGCCGTGAAAAAGAAACCCGGTCGTCCAGCCAAGGTGGTGGACACCAACAAACCCGGCGACAAACTAGGCGCCAAGCGCGGCCCCAAATCCAAAACCGCAGGCGATGGTGACGAAGACCTGTCTGACGTTGTCGCCGAATTTGAAGAAGCACCGGTGGCCGACGCGACCGAAAAAGTCAAACCGCTGCGGATGAAGATCAGCAAGGCCAAAGAACGCGCCTTGATGAAAGAGTTTGGCCTGGACGAAACCGTCTTGAGCGAAGAAGACATTCTGAAGCGCCGCATGCGCCTGAAAGCGCTGATCAAGCTGGGCAAAACGCGCGGCTACCTGACGCACGGCGAAATTTCAGACCACCTGCCCGACAAACTGATTGACGCGGAAACGCTGGAAGCGGTCATTCTGACGCTGAACGACCTCGGCGTCGCTGTGTACGAGCAAACGCCGGATGCTGAATCATTGCTGATCACCAGCAACGCGCCCGCAGGCTCTACCGAAGAAGAAGCTGAAGAAGCCGCCGAAGCTGCGCTGTCCACCGTAGACAGCGAGTTTGGCCGCACAACAGACCCGGTACGCATGTACATGCGTGAGATGGGCACGGTTGAACTGCTGACGCGCGAAGGCGAAATTGAAATTGCCAAGCGCATTGAAGGCGGCTTGATGAAGATGATGGAAGCCATCTCTGAGTCCCCTGCCACGATTGCTGAAATTTTGCGCCTTGGCGAAGAAATCCGCGAAGGCAAGGTCGTCATTTCTACAGTGGTGGACGGCTTTACCGTTGCTGACGAAGCCGATGACTATGTGGCTGAAGAAGACTTCGACGAATTCGACGAAGAAGACGATGACGACGGCAAGGGCGGCTCCAAAGCGCTGACCAAAAAGCTGGAAGAGCTGAAAACCGAAGCGCTGAGCCGCTTTGACAAAATCGCCATTCACTTTGAGAAGGTGCACAAAACCTACGACAAAGAAGGTTACGGCACCCCAACCTATATGAAGGCGCAAAAGTCTCTCAGCGAAGAGCTGATGACCGTGCGCTTTACCGCCAAGACGATTGAAAAACTCTGCGACCTGCTGCGCGGCCAGGTGCTGGATGTGCGCAAAAAAGAGCGTGAGCTGCGCAAGATCATCGTTGAAAAATGCGGCATGCCGCAAGAGACTTTCATCAAGGACTTCCCACCCAATCTGCTGAACCTGAAATGGGTTGAAAAACAGGTTGCCGCCGGCAAGCCATGGTCTGTAGTGATGGCGCGCAACATTCCGCCGATTCAGGAACTGCAAACCAAACTGGGCGAGTTGCAAGCTCGTGTGGTGGTGCCGCTGCTGCACCTGAAAGACATCAACAAGCGCATGAACGAAGGCGAGACCAACTCGCGTGATGCCAAGAAAGAGATGATTGAGGCCAACTTGCGCCTCGTGATTTCAATTGCCAAAAAGTACACCAATCGCGGCTTGCAGTTTCTTGACCTGATTCAGGAAGGCAACATTGGCCTGATGAAGGCCGTGGACAAGTTTGAATACCGCCGCGGCTACAAGTTCTCGACCTACGCTACATGGTGGATTCGCCAAGCCATTACCCGGTCGATTGCCGACCAGGCGCGCACCATCCGTATCCCGGTGCACATGATTGAAACCATCAACAAGATGAACCGCCTGTCACGCCAGCACCTGCAGGAGTTTGGCTTTGAGCCGGACGCCAGCGTTCTGGCCGAGAAGATGGAGATCCCGGAAGACAAAATTCGCAAGATCATGAAGATTGCGAAAGAGCCTATTTCGATGGAAACGCCGATTGGTGATGACGACGATTCACATCTGGGCGACTTCATTGAAGACGGCGCCAACACCGCCCCGCTGGAAGCCGCCATGCAGGCCGGCCTGCGCGATGTTGTCAAAGACATCCTGGACAGCCTGACGCCACGCGAAGCCAAAGTGCTGCGCATGCGCTTTGGCATTGAAATGTCAACTGACCACACGCTGGAAGAAGTGGGCAAGCAGTTTGACGTGACGCGTGAGCGGATTCGCCAGATAGAAGCCAAGGCTTTGCGCAAGCTCAAGCACCCATCACGGTCTGACAAGCTGCGCAGCTTTATTGACACGCTGTAAAAGTTTAAGCCTCTGTCAAAGCGCCACCCCTTGCAAAAGGGTTGGCGC
>JANNYZ010000140.1:0-9934 GCA_031410335.1 Polaromonas sp.
GGGTTGACAGGGGTCGCACGCTTCAGCCTTGAATTCATCCTACGCAGATACCCTTGGTTTACCCATCAGATGCTGCTGCATTTGATGTAGGACAGGGGCTTGGTGTGGCCCAGAGCGGTGATGCGGCTGTACGTTAAATGCTATATTTTCAGGAGCTGCTTGCGCATGTATTCATTGGTCTACAGGCGTTTTCGATACCTAAAAACGGTACTTTTGCTGCGCCAGGGCGGCGTTGAAGGCGCAACCGGCGCTGTTTTTGAGCTCCCAAAAGCTCTTTTGCCCGTTTTTAGGTGCTATTTTTGGCTTTAGATCAATGGATACATGCGCGAGCAGCTACTATATTTATAGCGTATCAATACTCACCCCGTATTCCTCAACCCGGCCGCAATGCCGTTGATGGAAATATGAATCCCCCTCTGCACCCGCTCGTCGGCCTGGCCTGCGCGGTAGCGGCGTACCAGCTCTACCTGCAGGTGGTGCAGGGGGTCGATGTAGGGGAAGCGGTGGCGGATGGAGCGCTGCAGCGACGCGTTGTCTGCCAGCAGCTGCTTTTCCCCGGTGATGAGTGCCAGAGCCCCCACGGTGCGGTGCCATTCGGTTTCTATCGCGCTGAAAATCTTTTTACGCAGTTTGGCGTCTGTCACCAGTTCTGAATAGCGTGACGCCAGCGCCAAATCGCTTTTGGCCAGCACCATGTCCATGTTGCTGAGCAGGGTTCTGAAAAACGGCCATTCCCTGACCATTTTTTGCAGCAGGGCCGTGGCTTCTTTTCGTTTGGCGGGTGTGCCGCCTTCGGCCAGCATGCTCTCGACAGCTGAACCAAACCCGTACCAGCCGGGCAGCGTCAGGCGGCACTGGCCCCAGCTGAAGCCCCAGGGGATGGCGCGCAGGTCTTCGATTTTTTGACTGGCTTTTCTGCTGGCGGGTCTTGAGCCGATGTTGAGTTCGGCAATCTCGCGTATGGGCGTTGCGCTGAAAAAATATTCGGTGAAGCCTGGGGTGTCGTACACCAGCGCGCGGTAGGCAGCCATGCTGCTGGCTGACAAGGTGGCAGCTGCCTGCAAGAACGCATTTGTGGCGGGCTTGGTCGGTTGCAGCAGCGTGGCCTCCAGTGTGGCGGCGACCAGGGTCTCCAAATTGCGGCGGCCGATTTCGGGGTTGGCGTATTTGGAGCCAATCACTTCGCCTTGCTCCGTCAGGCGGATCTGGCCGCGCACCGTGCCGGGCGGTTGCGCCAGAATGGCCTGGTAGCTGGGTCCGCCGCCACGGCCTACCGTGCCGCCACGGCCGTGGAACATACGCAACTGAATATTGTGCGAGTTCGCCAATTCGTCAAACAACTCCACCAGTGCAATCTCGGCCCGGTACAGCTCCCAGTTGCTGGTAAAAATGCCGCCGTCTTTGTTGCTGTCTGAATAGCCCAGCATGATGTCCTGCTCAGCCCCGCTGCGCTTGACCAGCTGCGCCATGCCGGGCAGGGCGTAGAACTCGCGCATGATGGGTGCGGCGTTGCGCAGGTCTTCGATGGTTTCAAACAGCGGCACCACGATAAGGTCGTTGCTTGCTTTATCTTCCAGGATGCCTTGCATCAAGCCGACTTCCTTTTGCAGCAACAGCACTTCTAGCAGGTCGCTCACCGTCTCGGTGTGGCTAATGATGTAGTGCCGAATGGCTTCCTTGCCAAAACGGGCGCGTGCTGTGCGTGCTGCTTCAAAAATCGCCAGCTCAGCTTGGGCGTGGGCGGTGTACAAGGCACCCACAACGCGCAATGGCCTGGCATCGTTTAACAAACGCATCAGCAGCTCGCGTTTGGCGGCTTCATCCAGTTTTGGATAAGCGGGCTCAATGCGGGCTGTAGCGAGCAGCTCGGCCACGACCTCTTCGTGTTTGTCAGAGCTTTGGCGCAAGTCCACCGTGGCCAGATGAAAGCCAAACACATCGACCGCGCGAATCAGTGGGTGCAGGCGCTGGGCGACCAGCGCCTCGCCGTGATTTGCTTTTAACGATGCGGCAATCGTGCGCAGATCAGCCAAAAAATCTTCAGATTTTGCATAAGCGTTTTGCGGGGCAACCGCGTGGCGTGCGGCTTCGCCACCGGTCAGGTTTTTTAGCGTAGCGGCCAGCCGCGCGTAGACCCCTGTCAGGGCGCGGCGGTAGGGCTCGTCTTGCCGGTGTTCATTGGTGTCGGGTGAGCTGTTGGCCAACGCTTGCATGGCCGGGCTCACATTGACCAGCATGGCCGACAGCGACAGCTCGCCACCTAAAAAGTGCACCTCTGTCAGGTAGTGGCGCAGCGCCACGTCGGCCTGACGGCTCAGGGCGTAGTTCAGTGTGTCGGCACTCACATTCGGGTTGCCGTCACGGTCGCCGCCTATCCACTGGCCCATGCGCAAAAAGCTGTGGATTGGCAGGTGGCCCAGTTCACGCTCCAGGTTGGCATACAGCTTGGGGATTTCGCGCAAAAAAGTCGCTTCGTAGTAGCTCAATGCGTTTTCAATCTCGTCGGCTACCGTCAGTTTGGTAAAGCGCAGCAGGCGGGTTTGCCAGAGCTGCATCACACGGGCACGCAGCTGGGCTTCGTTGGCAGCCAGCTCGCGTGGGGTCAGCGCGTCTTTGGCGGCCAGTGCCGGGCTGATGGCACTGGTGGCCAATGCCAGGGCTTTGATGTCGTCGCGGGCTGTGAGTAATTGGGCAATATTGCGTTCGGCATCCAGAATGCTTTTGCGCTGCACCTCAGTTGGGTGGGCTGTTAACACCGGGGATACAAAGCTGTGCGCCAATGTGTTTGCTATGGTTTTGGGTGCTATTCCCGCCCAGCGCAGCCGGGCTAGCGCCACATCGATGCTGCCTTCCTGGGTATCACCGGCGCGCTCATGAATGGCACGGCGACGAATGTGGTGGCGGTCTTCCGCCAGATTGGCCAGGTGGCTGAAGTAGGTAAACGCCCGAATCACGCTGACGGTCTGGTCGCCTGACAAACCTTTAAGCAGCTTTTTAAGCGCTTTGTCTGATTCCACATCGGCGTCGCGCCTGAAGGCAACCGACAGTTTGCGCACCTGCTCAATCAGCTCATAGGCGGCAACGCCCTCCTGCTCCCGAATCACATCACCCAAAATGCGGCCCAGCAGCCGGATGTCTTCTACCAGCGGGCGCTCGCTATTTTTGTTGGCTGTTTTGGCGGCTCTTTGGGTCATGGGTTTGAGACTCTTGTTAGGTTGGCTTGCATGCTAGCATTGCCTTCCCCCACATGATTACAAATAGGTGACGAGGCGACAGACATGCAAGCGAGCAGCGAAAAAAAGACAAAGAAAGTGGTGATAGCGACCCGTGAAAGCCGCCTGGCACTCTGGCAGGCCGAGCATGTCAAGGCCTTGCTTGAAACGCAGCTAGGCTGGCAGGTTGAGCTGCTGGGCATGACCACCCTGGGCGACCAGATTCTGGACCGGTCTCTCAGCAAAGTGGGCGGCAAGGGGTTGTTTGTCAAAGAGCTTGAAGTGGCCTTGCAAGAAGGCCGTGCAGACATCGCCGTGCATTCGCTCAAAGACGTACCGATGGACTTGCCCGAAGGCTTTGCACTGGCTTGTGTGATGACCCGTGAAGACCCGCATGATGCCTTTGTGTCGAACAAATATGCCAGCCTGGCTGATCTGCCGCAGGGCGCTGTCGTGGGCACATCCAGCCTGCGCCGCCTGGTGCTTTTGAAAAGCCTGCGACCTGACCTGAAAATTGAACCGCTGCGCGGCAACCTCGACACCCGCCTGCGCAAGCTGGATGAAGGCCAGTACGACGCGATTGTGCTGGCGGCTGCGGGTTTGAAGCGGCTTGAAATGCCCGAACGCATCCGCGCCAGCTTTGCCACGACCGACATGCTGCCCGCTGCAGGGCAGGGCGCTTTGGGCATTGAGGTGTGTGCTGACCGGGCTGACTTGCTGGAGGGCTTGAAAACCCTGGCCGACATGCCGACCTGGCTGGCCGTGACGGCTGAGCGCACCGTGTCGCGCGCCATGGGCGGCAGCTGCTCGATGCCGCTGGCGGCTTTTACACGGGGGCCAGCATCTGGCGGGGACAAGGGCATGCTGCTGCAAGCCGCCTGGGGTGACCCGGCCGGTATTGAGCAAGGGGCCATCACGCCATTGGTGCATGCCCAAAAGACGGCTGTGGTCAATACGTTTGATGAAGCTGAAGCACTGGGCGAGGCCGTGGCTGCACAACTTCGCGCGGGTGGGGCAGTGTGGGCGGCAAATGTGGTCGCTGATCCGGCGTCCTGATGGCCACGTCGGGCGGTGCCAGCAGAGTCATCGTCACGCGCCCCGCGCATGATGCAGATGTCTGGGTTGCACGGTTGCTGCAACGCGGCATTCCAGCGCAGGCGTTGCCGCTGATAGAGATTGCGGCGGTCTCCCATCCGGCAGATATTGCAGCGCTGCAGCAGGCCTGGAACACCTTGAATGACTACGCAGCCTGCATGTTTGTCAGCGGCAACGCCGCAGAGCACTTTTTGGGGCCTTTTCAGGGATCAAAATTAGCTTTAGACCAATCAATACATGCGCGAGCAGCTATCAATAACATAGCGAAAAATATTCCTGCCCAGCTGCGTTTTATGGCACCGGGCCCGGGCACGGTGGCTGCGTTGCTGGCCGCGGGTGTTCCCGCCAGCCAGATCGACGCACCTCCATCAGACGCAGCGCAGTTTGATTCTGAAAGCCTGTGGCAAGTGGTGGGCCGGCGCGACTGGCGCGGTGCCCGGGTCTTGATCGTGCGCGGCAAGGGTGATGCATCTGAAGGCAGTGCGGGCACAGGGCGCGACTGGCTGGCGCAGCAATGGCGCGCTGCTGGCAGCACGGTAGATGTGGTCAGCAGCTACGAGCGCTGTGCGCCGCAACTGACCAGCGAGCAAATGGATCTGGCCAAAGCCGCAAGCCAGGACGGTTCAGTCTGGCTGTTCAGCAGCTCTGAAGCCGTGGCCAATCTGACGCAGCAAGCGGGCTTGAAGGGCGTCAATTGGCAAAGCGCACGGGCCATCGCTACCCATCCGCGTATTCAGGCTGCCGTCCTTCAAGCCGGCTGGGGTGTGGTGCAACCGTCACGTCCGGCTTTGCCTGACATCGCGCAGGCGCTTGCCTCGATAGAATCGAAGCAACCATGAGCGACCATCCCACAGAAACATTGCCCACGCTGACGGGCGCCGAACCCGAAACGCAAGCGAGCCGCGTCTCGGTGCCTAAAAAGCTGGCATATGCCGTGCTGGCTTTGGGCGCGGCAGCCTTGCTGGTCAGCGGTCTGCTGTGGCAAAAGCTGGGCAACATTCAGGAAGAGCTGGCGCGCCGCAGCCTGGATGCTGGCGCGCAGGCCATTGAAGCCCGCACGCTGGCCAAGGCCGCACAAGACAGCACGCGCGACCTGGCCGCCCGCCTGACCTTGCAGGAAAACCGCATCAGTGAAGTGAGTTTGCAGCGCGCCCAGCTGGAAGAGCTGATGCAAAGCCTGTCACGTTCGCGCGATGAAAATCTGGTGGTGGACATTGAGTCAGCTTTGAGGCTGGCCCAGCAGCAGGCCCAGCTCACGGGTAGCCCTACCCCGTTGCTCGCTGCCCTCGCCTCGGCCCAGCAGCGCTTGCAGCGCGCCGCACAACCACGCCTGAGCCCCTTGATGCGCGCCGTTGCCAAAGACACCGACCGCATCAAGGCCGCCAGCCTGACCGATGTCCCGGCGCTGATGATCAAGATTGACGAGCTGAGCCGCATCGTTGACGAACTGCCTGTGGCCAATGGCGTTCCGAACCCCGCGCCCGGTAGTCCTGCCAAAGCTGATGCTGCGCCTGCCAATCCGCCAGAGGGAAAAGGCAGCCCGGCATGGTGGGGCTGGTTTGACGTGCAGTATGCCAAGGCTGCGGCGCGGCGTGTTCTCGATGCCCTGCACGAAGAAGGCCGCAAACTGCTGCGCGTCAGCCGCATTGAGCAGCCCGAGGCGGCATTGATGTCCCCTGAGCAATCGTTTTTCTTGCGCGAAAATCTCAAGCTGCGGCTTTTGAACGCACGTTTGGGTCTGCTGGCCCGGCAAACCGACGCAGCGCGCGCCGACCTGGCCAACGCCAGCAGCTGGCTTATCAAGTATTTTGACCCGGCTTCGCGCAAAACCCAAGCTGCCGTACAACTGCTTGCGCAGGTGCAAAGCCAGCTAAAAACCAGCGAGTTGCCGCGCCTCGATGACACCATGGCAGCGCTGGCGACAGCGGCGGCTGGCCGGTAACAGGGGCCTGATATGCGCGCCGCTTTCTGGCTCCTGGCCTTGTTTGTCATTGCGGTGGCTACCGCCTTGTTTGCGGGCAACAACCAGGCCGTGGTCAGTATTTTCTGGCCACCGCACCGGCTCGATGTGTCCTTCAATCTGGCCATTTTTTTGCTGGCTGGGTTTTTTACCGTGCTTTATCTGGCGCTGCGCGCGCTCTCGGCTGTTGCCACACTCCCCAGCGAGGCCAGGGCTTGGCGCGCCCAGCAAAAAGAGCGTGCCATGCACGGCGCGCTGATGGATGCGCTGGCACACCAGTTGGCCGGGCGCTACATTCGCGCGACCAAATCTGCCCAAAACGCCATCGCGCAAGAAAAAAGCCTGTCTCAATTGGCCCAAGATACCGGACAGGTACCGGGCTACAGCGCCAGCCGGGCCAGCCAGTTGCAATCGCTCGCACATCTGCTGGTGGCAGAAAGTGCACAGGCCCTGCAAAACAAGCTTCTGCGCGACCAGCACCTGCAATTTGCACTGCAAAGCTCGGCTCCACGCCACGCCCAGGAAGTGCGTGAAGGCGTGCAACTGCGGGCGGCCCGCTGGGCGCTTGACGACAACGATGCCCGCGCTGCATTGGACGCCCTCGCACAGCTGCCCCAAGGCGCCAGCAGGCGCACACTCGCCCTTCGCATGAAGCTGCGCGCCACCCGGCAACTGCGGCAAACCGCGCAGGCGCTCGAAACCGCGCGCCTGCTGGCCAAGCACCGCGCGTTTTCGTCGGCTGCAGCGCAAAGCATTGTGCGTGGCCTGGGGCTGGAACTGCTCAGCGATGCGCATGACCCGGCCCAGCTCGAGCAGGCCTGGGCAGTGCTTGATGACAACGAGCGCGCGATGCCCGAACTGGTGGTGCATGCCGCAGCGCGCCTGATGGCCCTGCACGGCGACGCAGCGCTGGCACGCAGTTGGCTGCTGCTGGTGTGGGAGCAGGCCATGCAAACAGGCTCAGTGCTGAGCGACAGCTTGCGCATCAAACTGATTGGTGTGCTGGAGCCTGGCCTGGATTCGCTAGACGCGGCCTGGCTGGCCCGGATTGAAGCCGCGCAAGGGGCACGCCCGCGTGACGCCAATGTGCAGTACCTGGCCGGTATGGCGGCCCTGAACCGCCAGCTTTGGGGCAAGGCGCGGCAGTGGTTGTCGCTGGCGGTGCTGGGCCTGCAGGACGCCGGCCTGAACCGCAGCGCATGGCGAGCACTGGCCGTGCTTGCCGAGCAGCGTGGCGACGACGCTGCCGCTGCCGAGGCCTACAAGCAGGCGGCGCTGCGCTAGCAAAGCATTCGTCAGAGACTTCATCAGAGCATTCAGTTTGAATGCCATGTCTCAAGCAGCATCAAAAAAGCCCAGCCACCTTGTTGGATAGCTGGGCTTTGGCTATAGGCGCTTCAAGGGTCAGGCGGCCGGCTTCTCAAAGGGCAGTTCCATCTCGCGCAAGTCGCGCCGGGTTTCTACCAGCACCAGCGGTCCTTCATTGGATACCACCAGAGGAGGTCGCTCGCGCGGCACATGGGCCGGTTTGGCCTCAGCGGCAATCGCCGCTTGTGCCTCCGCTATCTTGGCTGCATCAGAGTTCACCCACTGCAGGCCAGAGCCTTGTGCGACCTGAACCAGGTCTTGCAAAGGCAGGTCATAAGACTGAACCTTGGGCAAGGCGCTGGCAGCGGGCGCAGCCACTACTGCTGCGGGCGTGTCGTGAACAGGCTGTGCTGGCACCGCAGGCGCGGTGGCAGCCGTCGCAACAGCGGGCGAAACAGCAGACGAAATAGCAGAGGTAGGTGCTACAAATTCAGGAGCTGCTGGCGCACGTGTTTGCTGGTCTGGAGCCTCATTTGACACCTGATTTTCTGCAAAAGCAGGGGCTTCAGTGCCGTTTTCGCTGCGTTCAGAGCCCTCACCGCGTTCGCGGCGATCGCGGCCGTAACGGTCACGGCTGCGGCGCTCACGTGGCTCGCGCGGTGGACGTTGTTGATCGGCCTGATCGGCCGGTGGGCTGCCTTCAGCAGGAGCGTTGACGTCCATGCCGTTGGTTTGCTCGGCAGGGGCGGCATTGAATGGCTGGCGATCTTCACGCGGCGCATCTGGTGAGTCGGTGCGTGACTCTGCGCGTGGCTCACCACGGCGGTCGTTGCGGCGACCGCGATCACCACGCTCACGGCGCGGGGGTTCCTGGCCCGTGTCTGCTGCTCCGCCACCCATGGCCGCCGCCATGGCGGCCTTGTTAGCCAGTGCAATGTCTTGCTCGGTGGCATCTGCCGCGGGACGCGGCTCGTTACTGCGCTCACCACGCTCACTGCGTTCACGGCGTGGACGCTCTTGGCGACCGCCTTCGCGCGGCTCGCGTGGCTCACGCGGTGGGCGCGGCTCGCGTTGCTCCTGGCCATCACCTCGTGGTTCACCCCGTTGTTCGTTGCGCTGTTCGCCGCGCGGCTCAGCGCCCCGCTGATCAGAACCACGTTCGCGGCGCTCGTTGCTTCGACCTTCTGGACGGCCTTCGCCTCGACCTTCCGGACGCTCACTGCGCTCGCCTCTGGCACGGCCACCACGACGGCCATCACCACGGCCACCGCGCTCGCCACGACCATCACGGGCCGCTTCACGGCGTGCATCGCCTTCGCGGTCATCTTTCTTCACGTCGCCGGCCGGTGCTGCAGCTGGCTTGGCGGGCACGTCAGCGCCGCCAAACAAACCTTTGATCCAGCCGAAAAAGCCCTTTTCCGCAGGCGCTGCGGCTTGTGCAGGTGCTGCAGCGGGTGCTGCCTTGGTGGCGGGCACATCAGGTTTGGCTTCAGCCTTGACAGGGGCGGCAGGTGCCAGGGGTTCGTGGGCATCCGGCAAAACGCCCTTGATGACGGGCTCCTGCTTGTTGTGCTTTTCCTGGCTGCGACGCGTGACCAGCGTCGGGTCTTCCATCTCTTCGGCCATCTTGTAGCTGGCTTCGATGTTGTCCAGACGCGGGTCGTCGTGTTTCAGGCGCTCCAGCCGGTAGTTCGGCGTTTCCAGCGTTTTGTTGGGCACCACCAGCACATTGATGCGCTGCTTCATTTCAATCTTGCTGACTTCCGAGCGTTTTTCATTCAGCAGGAAAGACGCCACATCTACAGGCACCTGGCACAAAACCGACGCCGTACTGTCTTTGAGTGACTCTTCCTGAATGATCCGCAAAATCTGCAATGCAGAGCTTTCGGTGTCGCGAATGTGGCCTGAGCCACCGCAACGCGGGCAGGGGATGGACGCACCCTCGCTCAGCGTAGGGCGCAGGCGCTGGCGGCTCATTTCCATCAGGCCAAACTTGCTGATGTTGCCGAACTGTACACGCGCACGATCCTGGCGCAATGCGTCGCGCAGGCGGTTTTCGACGTCGCGGCGGTTGCGCGACTCTTCCATGTCAATAAAGTCAATCACCACCAGGCCGCCCAGGTCACGCAGGCGCATCTGGCGAGCGACTTCATCAGCGGCTTCCAGGTTGGTGCGGGTAGCGGTTTCTTCAATGTCGCCACCCTTGATGGCGCGCGCTGAGTTGACGTCCACCGACACCAAAGCCTCGGTCTGGTCAATCACAATCGCGCCGCCGCTAGGCAGTTGCACGGTACGGGCGTAGGCCGATTCGATCTGGTGCTCGATCTGGAAGCGGCTGAACAGCGGCGCGTCGTCGCGG
>JANNYZ010000141.1:0-16011 GCA_031410335.1 Polaromonas sp.
ATGGCCTGCTGGGCCTATGAAGGCCTGCTGATGTTTGGCGTGGTGTTTCTGGCCGGTTACCTGTTCAGCACGCTCAGCCAGACCCGCAATGGGCTGGACAACCGCCATGCCCTGCAAGCCTTTTTGTTCGTTATTTTTGGCATCTACTTTGTCTGGTTTTGGGCCAAGGGGCAAAGCCTGGCGATGAAAACCTGGGACATACGCGTGGTTGACACCCAGGGCCAGCCCATCACCCAAACGCGTGCCCTGGCTCGCTATGCACTGAGCTGGTTGTGGTTTTTACCACCCATGGCTGCCAGTTGGGCACTTGGCCTGCCAGCCAAAGAAGGGGCGGTCATCACATTGGGCTGGGTAGCCGTCTGGGCAGTGCTGGCACGCTTTCACCCGCACAAGCAGTTTTGGCACGATGCGCTGGCAGGCACGCAACTCATCAACTGGAAAGCGCCTGAAAGCCCCAAGCGGCTGGCGCGCATGGCCAAGCCCAGACAAAGCTAGCCGCAGCTGTCACAAAGCTGCAAGACAATGCGGGTCATGCTCAAACCAACGACCATCGTCAATCCACAAAAAGACCGCAAGGGCTTGAATCGCGTCTGGCACGCTCTGGGCTACTCCGTGGCGGGGCTGCGTGCCGGCTGGCACGAGACCGCCTTTCGCCAGGAAGCCATTGCGTCGGTGCTGCTGCTGCCGGCGGCGTTCTGGCTCGGCCAAAACTGGGTTGAAAGCGTTTTGCTGGCCGGTACCGTCGTTCTGGTCATGATTGTTGAACTGCTCAACACCGGCATCGAAACCGCGATTGACCGCATCGGGCCAGAATGGCATGACTTGTCCAAGCGCGCCAAAGACATGGGCAGCGCAGCCGTGCTGCTGAGTTTGCTGCTCTGCGCAGCGACCTGGCTTCTGGCCATTTTTCAAAGACTGACGACGTGAACACACCTGCTTTTTCGATCTGCGTTTATTGCGGCTCCCGCCCGGGTAACAGCCCTGAATTTACCGCTGTTGCCACACAGGTTGGCACCTGGATTGGCGCGCATGGCGGCCAGCTGGTGTATGGCGGCGGCCGCAACGGGCTGATGGGCACGGTGGCCGACGCAACGCTGGCTGCGGGCGGCCGTGTGATTGGCGTGATTCCCAAAGCACTGGTTGACAAGGAGCACGCGCATCGCGGTTGCACCGAACTGCATGTGGTGGAGACGATGCACGAACGTAAACGCCTGATGGCCGAGCATGCGGATGCCTTTGTGGCATTGCCAGGCGGCATCGGCACCCTCGAAGAGTTTTTTGAAGTCTGGACCTGGCGGCAACTGGGCTACCACGACAAGCCCGTGGGCCTGCTCAACATGAACGGCTATTACGACAGCCTGCTGGCGTTTTTAGGCAGCTCAGTCAATCAGGGCTTCATGTCTGAGGGGCTGATGCCGCTGATCAGCGTCGACACGCAGGCTGAGCCGCTGCTTGAAAGTCTGGTGCAGGCGGCTGGTCTGGCCAGCAATAACCAGCAGCTGGACCAGATTTAAACCGCTGCGTCGTCTTGTTCACCCGTACGGATACGCACCGTGCGATCCACACTGGTGATGAAAATCTTGCCATCACCAATCTTGCCGGTCCGGGCCGCGCGAATGATCGCTTCAACGCAGCGGTCCACGTCAGATGTTTTGACCACCACCTCGACCTTGACCTTGGGCAAAAAGTCGACCACATACTCGGCCCCCCGGTACAGCTCGGTGTGGCCCTTCTGGCGGCCAAAGCCCTTGACTTCCGTGACGGTCAGGCCAGTCACGCCGCATTCGGCCAGCGCTTCGCGGACTTCTTCGAGTTTGAAAGGCTTGAGGATGGCGGTGATTTGCTTCACTGGTGAGTCTCCATTATTTTTAAAAATCAAGAACGAAATTTATTGGTGATAGGGTAGCGCCAATCCTTGCCGAAACTCCTGTGAGTTACCCGGATGCCTACCGGCGCCTGCCGCCGCTTGTATTCGTTGATTCGGATGAGGCGCGTGACGCGCTCGACCACCGCACGGTCAAAACCAGCGGCAATGATGCCCTCGATGCTTTCATCGTTTTCCATGTAGCGCTCCAGAATCGCGTCCAGCACCTCGTACGGCGGCAGGCTGTCCTGGTCAGTCTGATCGGCTTTCAGCTCGGCGCTCGGCGGGCGGGTGATGATGCGTTCAGGAATCGGGCTGTGGCCGGTGCCGTAAGGGTCGTGCGCATTACGCCAGCGCGCCAGTCTGAACACCGTGGTTTTGGCCAAATCTTTAATCACCGCAAAGCCGCCCGCCATGTCGCCGTACAGCGTGCAGTAGCCGGTGGCCATCTCACTCTTGTTGCCGGTCGTCAGTACGATGGATCCAAACTTGTTGGACAGCGCCATCAGCAGCGTGCCGCGAATCCGCGCCTGAATGTTCTCCTCAGTGGTGTCTTCAGCCCTGCCCTTGAAGTCGTTGGCCAATGATGCTTTGAAGGCTTCAAACTCCGGAATGATAGAAATCTCGTCGTAGCGCACATTCATGCGCTGGGCCATCTCGCGCGCGTCAATCCACGAAATGTCAGCTGTGTAGGGCGACGGCATCATCACCGTGCGTACCTTGTCAGCACCGATGGCGTCCACCGCAATCGCCAGCACCAAAGCCGAGTCAATGCCGCCAGACAGCCCGAGCAGTGCCCCAGGAAAGCCGTTTTTACCCAGATAGTCGCGCACACCCAAAACCAGGGCGTCCCACAGGTCAGCGTCGTCGGTCTGTTCGGGCTGGATGGTGGCCATTAAATTTGCTATTGATTCAGGAGCTGCTCGCACAGGTATCTGTTGGTCTAAAGGCTGATTTGCTACCTTTTTTGAGGCATTTTCAGCCGTTTCGACGCTGATTTCGAACAAATCTTCCTTGAAGCTGGGCGCACGGCCGGCAACAGCGCCACTTGGCAGCAGCGCAAACGAGCGGCCCTCAAAAACAATCTCGTCTTGCCCACCTACCAAGTGCGCATACACCAGCGGCAGACCCACAGCCTTGACGCGCTGTTGCATCATGCGTTCACGCTCTGCCCCCTTGCCCATGTGAAAGGGCGAGGCATTGATGACGACCAGCAACTCACCTCCAGCGTCTTTGGCGTCCTGGGCGGGCTTTTCAAACCAGGCGTCTTCGCAAATCAGCAAGCCAACTTTCACACCTTCAGCTTCAAACACGCACGCGCCGTTGCCGGGCGTGAAGTAACGCCGTTCGTCAAACACCTGATAGTTGGGCAGCTCGCGCTTGGCGTAGGTGCTGATGACCACGCCTTCGCGCAACACGCGCGCCGCATTGTGGCGGTGCTGCACCGCCACGCTTTTGGTGCGCAAGCTGTCGCCCGCGGCCACGGGCGCCCCTACCACGACGGTCAAGCCCTTTAACCCGGCCAGCGCATGGGCCACCTGATTCACGGCATCATCACAGCCTTGGATAAACGAGGCGCGCAAAAACAGGTCTTCGGCAGCGTAACCACAAATAGCGAGTTCAGGCGTCACGACCAGGCGGGCACCCTTGGCGTACGCTGTGCTGGCAGCATCGATGATTTTTTGCGCATTGCCGGCGAGGTCGCCCACGCAATAATTGAGCTGCAAAACGCAGATTTTCAGTAGCATTTTTAAATTAAAACCAGTCTGATGAACGAGAAAATTGATTATGTCATTCGCGTGCTGGCCTCGCCGCTAGAGGTCAATAGCAAGGACTGGAACGCGTTGCTGGCCCAGCAGTCCCCCGATGAGGTGATGAATCCATTTATGCGGCACGAATATCTGGCCGCCATGCATGCCAGCGGCAGCGCCACACCCAAGACCGGATGGACGCCCCGCTTTGTCACCCTGTGGCAAGGCGACACGCTGGCCGCAGGCTGCGCGCTGTACCTGAAAGACCATTCCTATGGCGAATACGTGTTCGACCACGCCTGGGCCAACGCCTACCACCAGCACGGCCTGCCCTACTACCCCAAGGCATTGGTCGCGCCGCCGTTCACGCCAGTACCCGGGCCACGCCTGCTGGCGCGCACCGCCGCTGAACGCCTGCTGCTGGTCAAAGCGCTGATCGCTTGGTGTGAAGACGAAAAGCTGTCGTCGCTGCACCTGCTGTTTAACAGCGATGAGGACGTGAAAGCGTGCGAAGAAGCAGGAATGTTGATGCGCCACACGGTGCAGTTTCATTGGTCAAACACCGAATCACCATACAAAAACTTCGACGACTTTTTAATGTCCCTTTCGCAGAAAAAGCGCAAGAAAATTCGCCAGGAACGCAAGAAAGTAGCTGATGCTGGCATCTCCTTCCGCTGGGCTTTGGGCAAAGACATCAACAGTGACGACTGGGACTTTTTCTATAGGTGCTACGAGCGCACTTACTACGAGCATGGCAACGCGCCCTATCTGAGTCGTGACTTCTTTCAGCGCATGCAGGACACCATGCCCGAGAACTGGCTGTTGTTTGTCGCAGAACACGGTGAAGGCGAAAACAAGCAGAAGATTGCTACAAGTTTAATATCTGCAGGCGCACGTATCCATTGGCCTGAAGGCCAATTTGATGCTCAAAAACAGCCCAAAACCGAGGTTTTGACCGCCTACGGCCGCTATTGGGGCGCTTTGGCGCGGGTGGACTGCCTGCACTTTGAAGCCTGCTACTACCAGCCGCTGCAGTGGTGTATTGAGCACGGTGTGACCCGCTTTGAAGGCGGCGCGCAGGGCGAACACAAAATGGCGCGCGCCCTGCTGCCCGTCAAAACCACCAGCGCACACTGGCTGGCGCACCCGTCGTTTGCAGATGCGATTGAGCGCTTTTTAGAGCGCGAAGGCTCAGGCATCAACAACTACATGCAGGAGCTGGAGCACCGCAGCCCGTTCAAGCAGAATTGACACCCACCATGAACAACAACGCATTGCTTCACCGGACCGCCTGCGAGCAGGCGCGCCAGATTCATGCAAAAAGCATCAGTGCGCAAAGCCTGTTGAGTCAGCAGCAGGATTCGATTGCAGCGTGCAACCCGACGATCAATGCATTCGTGCAGGTCAGTAAGGCCTCTGCGTCTGATGCACTGTCCACCATGTCTGCATTGGCGGGCAGCACGTTTGCCGTCAAGGACAACATCGATGTGCAAGGCATGGCGTCACATTGCGGCTTGCGTGCACTGCACGCCCAACCCGCAGCGCAGGATGCACCTGTCGTTGCACGGCTGAAGGCCGCAGGCATGGTGTCCCTTGGCAAGCTCAACATGCATGCGATGGCGCTGGGCGCCACCAACCACAACGCCGATTTTGGCAACTGCTACAACCCGTTACGCGCCGGTTACACGCCGGGCGGCTCCAGCGGCGGCTCAGCCGCTGCGGTGGCGGCAGGTTTGTGCGGTATTGCGCTAGGCACAGACACGCTGGGCTCGGTACGCATACCGGCCGCCTACTGCGGGGTGGTGGGCTACAAACCCAGCTTCGGCGCGCTGCCCACAGATGGCGTGATGCCGTTATCGCGCCTGCTGGATCATGTCGGGGTTCTGGCGCGCGGGGTTGAAGATGTCATGGCTGCCTTCGCCATCATGACCGACACCCAGGCACGCCCATGGGCCAGCCCATCCCGAGCGTTTTCAGTGAATCTGGCCATGCCTGCCGATCTGGATGGCCTGGGATTAACAGACGAGGTGCGCCGTGCTTTTGGGCAGGGCATCGATCGCCTGCAACAGGCGGGCTACGTCTTGCATCCGGTTGACTTCAGCCGCTGCGACTTTCCCGCCCTGCGCAAAGCAGGGCTTTTTTTGTGTGAAGCTGAGCTGTTGGGCACACTCTCGCAAACGTTGGCGGCGCACCGGAGCGACATGCCCCCAGACCTGCTGGGCATGCTCGACTTCATTGGCAAGCGGAGCGCGCAGGACATCGGCCGAGCAGTGTCTGCCCTTGTGCGGGGGGGTCAGTTTTTGACGCAGTGCACATCAGCGTTTGACGCCCTATTGCTGCCAACCACACCACACACCGCGTTTGACATGAATGCTGCCGTTCCGCACAACCAGGCAGACCTGACCGCGATGGCCAATATGTCGGGCGCACCGGCCATCAGCCTGCCCCTGCCTGTGGCGCCAAAGGCTTTGCCCATTGGCTTGCAACTGGTGGGCCAGCGGGGCCATGACGCGCAACTGCTGGAGATCGCGCACGCTGTGGAACAAGTCCTGCGTTAAAGCCCGCCGTACTTGCCGGAAAACCAGGTACCCAAGACTGTTGGAAATACGCAAATCTCGCACCAAATACGCGCGTAACGTTTGCTAAATTGGTGCGGTCGAAATAAGATGCATGAGGCAATTTCGCTGGTTACTCAATTTCTAGGGGATATTTATGAAAAAAATCTTTACCGCATGCGCTATTGCAGCAGCAGCGTTGACAGCAGCACCTGCTTTCGCCCAAGGCTACGTTGGCTTCGGCGTGGGTTCATCCAAAATTTCCGGCTTTGACACTGGCACTATCAGCGGTGGCAACACCAGCAAAAGCCTGGTCAAAATCTATGGTGGTTTCCAGTTCACCCCAAACTGGGGTGTTGAGGCTCAGTACTCCGATCTGGGCAAGCGTGATCTCACCAATGCGGGTGCCGCTGCAGGTTCTTTCAGCGCTTCGCAGTTCAGCATCGCTGGCACGGGCACGCTGCCTTTGACTTCAGGTTTTTCCCTGCTGGGCAAATTGGGCGTTTCTGGTAACCGCATCGGTACCTCCAGCAACGTGGTGGTTGGCAACGCCAACAGCACTGGCGTGTTGGTTGGCATCGGCGCTTCTTACAGCTTCACGCCGGCTCTGTCTGTTCGTGTTGAGTACGAAGACTTCGGCAACATGGCCAAAATCGCCAACAATGGCAGCACCGTTCGTGCTAACGGCTACTCCATCAGCCTGAAATACGGTTTCTAAACCGCATTGATCGCATCAAAAAGCCGGGCTTGCCCGGCTTTTTTTCGTCTGCTCTCAACCCAAATAGCTGCAAACCCCAATCCTATGGCGCTTGGCTGTCGGTTAAGGTCTTGCGCTGGAGACCTTCATGAAATCACTCACCGGCCTTGACGCGACCTTCCTGTATTTGGAAACACCCGAAATGCCCATGCATGTGGGCTCGTTCAATTTGTGCAAGCTGCCCGCAGGCTTTAAGGGCAGCTTTCACAAGGCAGTGACGCAGCACATCGGCAAACGCATGCATCTGGCGCCGGTATTCAGCCGCAAGCTGGTGTTCATGCCTTTGGACCTCGGGCATCCGCTGTGGGTTGAAGCTGATTCGGTGGACATTGCATTTCATATCCGCCGGGCAGATCCAGCACCAAAAGGCGCACTACCCATGACGCTGGCTGAAGCGCATCAGGTCTGTGCGCGGCTGCATGGCGAGCTGATTGACCGGAACTTCCCGCTGTGGGAGTTTTACGTGTTTGATCGCATCCAGTTACCTGAATCCATGGACGGCAAAGTCGTTGGCGGTTTTTTCTCAAAAATTCACCACGCAGCGCTCGACGGCAAAGGCGGTGTGATGCTGGCCAACGCGCTGCTGGACGTGTCGCCCGCCCCACGCCACGTGCCGCCGCCCGATCCTGGCCGCAAGCGCAAGCTGGCGTCTGATTTGAAAATCGGCAAGATGGTCGGCTCGGTGTTTTCCAGCTCGCTCGCAAAACTGATGCAAGCCGCCAAGACCTTGCCATCAACGGCTGCCACACTGACGTCAACACTCATCTCAAGCTCAGGCGGTACGAGCAGCGGCATCAAAGCGAAAATGCCAATGAGGCTAGCACCCGCCACGCCTTTCAATGCGGGCATCACAACCGATCGCGTGTTTGTCACTGCGACTGTGCCGCTCGCTGAATGCAAGGCCATGGGCAAGGTGGTGGGCGGCTCCTTCAATGACATCGTGTTGTGGATTTGCGCGACTGCACTGCGCAGCTACCTGACGCAGCACCATAGCCTGCCCAAAAAATCACTGGTGGCGGCCATGCCGGTGTCACTGCGTGAAGCTGGCGAAGATGGCTCCAAGGACGCTACAAATCTCGGCAATCAGGTCAGCATGACGCTGGTCGAACTGGGCACCCACCTAGCCCACCCTTTGAAGCGCATGAACGCCATCATGGCGTCGACCGGCAAAGTAAAAACCTCCATGCAAAGCCTCAAAGGGCTGTTGCCGACCGACTACCCTTCCCTGCTGGCACCGTGGCTGGTGGGCGGCGCGGCCAGGCTGGCGTTAAATGCCTACGGCAAACTGGGCGGCGGTGCGTTGGCCAGCAAGTTGCCCAGCCTGGCCAATCTGGTGATATCGAATGTGCCAGGTGCGCCCGTACCCTTGTACCTGGCGGGTGCGCAGTTTTTAAGCTTTCACCCGCTGTCCATCATCATGCACGGCCTGGGGCTGAACATCACCATTCAGACCTACGCGGGCCGCGTTGACTTTGGCATTGTTGCTGACAAAAAAGCCCTGCCCCATGCCGATGATTTAGCCCGGGCGATCGAGGCCGCGTTTGCACAAGCGCAGGCTTTGCTCAGCCCCGTGTCAGGAAAAGTCACGAACGTGACCCTATCACCCCCAAAGCGTTCCAAGTTAGAGGCGTCACTCTTGGAAAAATCGGCAAAAGCGCCGCCACGCCGCGATACTCAATTCAAGTCCAACAGAGTTACACCCAAACATGCCCCAGACCAAGGCAAGCCCACAGTCAAAAAAGTTAACAAAGCCAGACCGTCACGCCTGGCCAAACCCTGACGAACCCCACGACCAACCCCCCAGCGCCTGGCTGATGGCGCTTGAACTGCGGGCGTTCTGGGAGTTCGGCGCGCTGCTACCCGCATGGCCCGTACTGAACAAAGCCCCCAAAGGCGACGGGCATGCAGTGATGGTGTTCCCCGGACTGTCGGCCAACGATGTGTCCACCGTGCCGCTGCGCTACTACCTGCAATCCCTGAACTACAAACCCTGGGGATGGGAACAGGGCTTTAACTTTGGCCCCCGCGCGGGTGTGATGGACGAAGCCAAAAGCAATCTGGTGCAAACCTTTGAAAGCACAGGCCGCAAGGTGAGTCTGATTGGCTGGAGCCTGGGCGGCGTTTACGCCCGCGAGCTGGCCAAGGAAATGCCGCACATGGTGCGCAGCGTCATCACGCTCGGCACGCCGTTCGCGGGCTCATACAAAGCCACCAATGCCTGGCGCGTGTACCAGCTGGCAAGTGGCCGCAACATCGAGCGTGAAGCCGCCAGCTACAACCTGCCCGCCGCACCACCCGTGCCCACCAGCAGCATCTACACCCGAACCGATGGCGTTGTCGCGTGGCAGGCCAGCATTCAGGCGCCCTGCAAAATCAATGCGCGTACCGAGAACATAGAGGTCATCGCCAGCCACATTGGCCTGGGCCTGAACCCCAGCGCATGGTGGGCTGTTGCTGACCGGCTGGCACAGCCCGAGGGCAGTTGGCAAGCTTTTAACGCCAAGAAAAAAGGCCGCATCGGCGGCCTGATTTTTCCGGACTCTAGCCCTGAAAATTAGGACTTGTTGGCAGCTTTGTAGTTGGCAATACCGTCAGTAATCTCTTTTTTGGCAGCGTCAGGGCCTTCCCATCCCGCGATCTTGACCCACTTGCCTTCTTCCAGGTCTTTGTAGTGCTCAAAAAAGTGGGCAATGGTCTTCAGCCGCAGCGGGTTCATGTCTTCTGGCTTCTTCCAGTGACTGTAGAGTGAGCATTTCTTGTCAATCGGCACGGCCAGCACCTTGCCGTCTTCGCCGGCTTCGTCAGTCATCTTCAAAATGCCAATCACGCGGCACGTGACCACCACGCCAGGGATCAGCGGCACGGGCGTGATGACCAGCACATCCACCGGGTCGCCATCACCGCTCAGGGTTTGCGGCACATAGCCGTAGTTGGTCGGGTAGTGCATCGACGTGCTCATGAAGCGGTCAACAAAAATCGCGCCCGACTCCTTGTCCACTTCGTACTTCACCGGGTCGGCATTCATTGGAATTTCAATGATGACGTTGAAGGATTCGGGGGCGTTTTTGCCGGGGGTGACTTTATCTAATGACATGGTGGGTAGTGGATGATGAAGAAAAAATGAAACCGTGAAATCACAGACTAGGATTTACCCTCATTTTACTGATTCAGGCCTGACGAAACGCGCAGTTGTCATGTTTTGGCGTTAAATTTCTGGGGTTGGCCAATCAGCCCGAGCACGGGTATGAGGAAGCAGCGCAGCGGGTTGAAACGCTTGCGTTTCAACTCTCCAAGCAAAAAACTGTAGGAGATCTCAATATGACAGGTAACTCAGCGCTCATTCTTGCGCTTGTGTGTGGGCTCATCGCCGTAGGTTATGGCGTTTGGGCACGCAGCTGGATTTTGTCGCAAGACGCAGGCAATGCGCGCATGCAAGAAATTGCTGCTGCCATTCAAACCGGTGCTGCCGCCTACCTGGCGCGCCAGTACAAAACCATCGCCATTGTGGGCGTGGTGCTGGCCATTTTGATTGGCCTGTTCCTGGACGGTAAAACCGCCATCGGTTTTGTGGTGGGCGCGGTGCTGTCTGGCGCTTGCGGCTTTATTGGCATGAATGTGTCTGTCCGTGCCAACGTGCGCACCGCGCAAGCTGCCACACGCGGCATTGGCCCCGCACTTGACGTTGCCTTCAGGGGCGGTGCCATCACCGGCATGCTGGTGGTGGGCCTGGGCCTGCTGGGCGTGACGGCGTTTTACTGGTTTTTGGTAGGCAACGGTAACTACACACCTGATAAAAAGCTCGCGGATTTGCTCAATCCGCTGATTGGTTTTGCTTTCGGTTCTTCACTGATTTCAATCTTTGCGCGCCTGGGCGGCGGTATTTTTACCAAGGGCGCTGACGTCGGCGCTGACCTGGTCGGCAAGGTCGAGGCAGGCATCCCTGAAGACGACCCGCGCAACCCGGCCGTGATTGCCGACAACGTGGGCGACAACGTGGGTGATTGCGCCGGTATGGCCGCTGACTTGTTTGAAACCTATGCCGTGACGCTGATTGCCACCATGGTGCTGGGCGCGTTGCTGGTCGCAGCAGCGCCGGTCAATGCTGTGCTGTATCCACTCGCACTTGGTGCCGTGTCGATTGTGGCGTCCATCATTGGCTGCTTTTTTGTCAAAGCCACACCTGGCATGAAAAACGTCATGCCTGCGCTGTACAAAGGCCTGGCGATTGCTGGGATTTTGTCGCTCGTTGCTTTTTACTTTGTGACGATGTGGCTGATGCCTGACAACGCCATCACGGCCACCGGCAGCCAGATGAAGCTGTTTGGTGCCTGCGCTGTGGGCTTGGTGCTGACGGCCGCGCTGGTCTGGGTCACTGAGTACTACACCGGCACCCAGTACGCGCCCGTCAAACACATTGCGCAAGCCTCCACCACCGGCCACGGCACCAACATCATTGCCGGCCTGGGCGTGTCGATGCGTTCGACCGCATGGCCGGTGATTTTTGTCTGTATCGCCATTTTGGTGTCGTACAAACTGGCTGGCCTGTTTGGCATTGCGATTGCCGCCACGTCGATGTTGAGCATGGCGGGCATTGTGGTGGCACTGGACGCTTACGGCCCCATCACCGACAACGCTGGCGGCATTGCCGAAATGGCCGAACTGCCACCTGAAGTGCGCGCCGTGACAGACCCGCTTGATGCCGTGGGCAACACCACCAAGGCTGTGACCAAGGGCTACGCGATTGGCTCTGCCGGCCTGGCCGCGCTGGTGCTGTTTGCGGACTACACCCACAAGCTCGAAGCCTACGGCCGAGCCATCAGCTTTGACCTGAGCGACCCGATGGTCATCGTTGGTTTGTTCATTGGCGGTTTGATTCCGTATTTGTTCGGCGCGATGGCGATGGAAGCCGTAGGCCGCGCAGCGGGCTCGGTGGTGGTTGAAGTGCGCCGCCAGTTTGCCGACGGAGAAATCATGGCGGGCAAACGCAAGCCTGACTACAGCGCTGCGGTCGACATGCTGACCACCTCGGCCATCAAGGAAATGATCATCCCGTCGCTGCTGCCTGTGGTGGTGCCGATTCTGGTTGGCTTGCTGCTCGGCCCCAAAGCGCTGGGCGGCCTGCTGATGGGCACCATCGTGACTGGCCTGTTTGTGGCGATATCGATGTGTACCGGCGGCGGCGCCTGGGACAACGCCAAAAAGTACATTGAAGACGGCCACCACGGCGGCAAAGGCAGCGAGGCGCACAAGGCCGCCGTGACTGGCGACACTGTGGGCGACCCGTACAAAGACACCGCTGGTCCCGCCGTCAACCCGCTGATCAAGATCATCAACATCGTGGCGCTGCTGATTGTGCCGCTGGTGGTCAAAGTCCATGGCGGTGACGCGCCTGCAGCTGCAGTGGCAGCACCTGTAGCCGCAGTAGCCACCACCGCCGCCCCCACCTCCAGCCCGGTCAAGCCCTGAACTTGATGCACAACTGAAGCCGGGCTGAGTGAATCAGCCGGTTCAGCAAGAAACCCGCACCAGGCAACTGTTGCGGGTTTCTTTTTGGGTGATCAGTACGCTATTTAATGAATAGCTGCTTGCGCACGTATCTATTGGTTAAAAACCGTTTTTGATGGGGTAAATGGGCTGTTTTTTGCTTAAAACCGGGGGTAGGAAGGTCGTTTTTATTCGCAATCCTTTAAAAGAGCGCTTTTTTACCCGTTTTCGCCTATTTTTACCCATGATTTAGGTCACAAGGCCAATGAATACATGCGCGAGCAGCTATGAAAATAGTAGTAGCTGATTGCGTTTTTTGCCCAGTAAATTTTCCTTGATTTTTTTACAGAGAAGTTGAACGCAATCTAACGTTGAAGGCCAGGCGACGCAACAGGCGGTCGCTGCTGGGCCCACTGGTTAAGCCCTTGCTTAATAGGCAATGACGACCACAAAAGCAAAGACATAGAAGGCAATGCCAAAAAACAAGAGGCCGGTATCGGTAATGACACGCCTACCTTCTCGAACGAACGAGAGCGCACCTGCTGCACCGTGTACACGCCCCTCGTCAACAAGCAATTGCTCGCCGCGCCATTGGCCCATTGAAACGAACCAGACGACGACTCTCCCGGTTTGTCTGACTATGAACCCCAGAACGCCAGCAATGAGCTCATCCATACGGCTTAACGAATAAGTGGGACTTTCCAGTCCCACGTTAGTCGCGAGTCAAGAAACTTGCGGTGAACGACATCAAGGTAACAAGGTGGAAAGGTCAAACTTTTAGCTCCGAGGTAACTTATATACAAGTGAGTACTTCGTTTTCATTAACTCAATTGGAAGGAGAAATCTTGGGCACTATCACCATCAGAGTTGATCTCGCAAAGAACGTTGTTAAAGTTTATGGCTTGGATGAGACAGGTATGCCAAGAGCATTGCGCAATCATTATTAGCTATTTATTTAATAGCTACCCGCGCACATATGCATTGGCTCGGAGCCCAAAAACATAGCTGAAAACAGCGCCAAAATCGTAGCAAAAGCAAGTTTCCATCCCACCCAACCCCTCACACCAAAATATCCGCCCCCAGCCCCGAAGCCGCTGACTCGCAGGCATAGGTAAAAATCTGCGCGGCGTGCTCGAGGGTGGGCATGTCTGCCGGGGTGTACTGCATGCGCAGATAGGCTTTGCCGCGCAGCAGCATCAGGATGAAGGGCACCTGCTCGTCTGGGGATGGCTCGGGCCAGTCCATCAGCAGATCGGCCAAGCGGGGGTCGACCCAGGCCAGGGCCTGGTCGCGGTTTTCGGCCAGCACGGCATAGCGCTTCCAGAACGCGGGGGCGAGGCTGTCCCAGCCTGCCTCGGGGTACATGGCGAGCCAGCGCATTTCTTCGGGCAGGCTGGGGTCGGCGGTGGTTTGAAGGGTGTCGGTGTACATCTCGTAGGCGCGTTTTTCAAGCGCCTCCTTCAATGGCCGGTTCATGATGAGGATGGACACATCGTCGTTCAGCTTCATCTCGGCTCTGGCGCGCAGCTCTTCGCCGCGAATGTAGTCACGGGACGATTTGCCGCGCTCCAGCTTCCAGGGCTTGCCTGCCACGGTGCCGGTCAGCGCAAAGCCGCCGCCATCGCCCTGCCCTGTGTATGAGAAGCCTTGTGTTCCGGCCCATTCAGACACGGCATCATCAGCCATTGGTGGGCTGCCGGATGCATCGGCCTGCGAAAAAGCTTTTTTGAGGCGCTCAAACATGGTCAGGGGTTTTCTTTTAAAGTGGGCAACCAGTCACGCAATCAATAGTAGCAAAGGAAGCACGCAATGATCAAGGTTTACTCATGGCCCACGCCAAATGGCCACAAAGTGCATGTGATGCTGGAGGAATGTGGCTTTCGGGTGGGCAAAGACTGGGAAGCGATTGCGGTGGATATTGGCACGGGCGACCAGTTCAAGCCAGAGTTTCTGGCCATCAGCCCGAACAACAAGATACCCGCGCTGGTAGACCCGAATGGCCCGGATGGCAAGCCGATAGCGCTGTTTGAATCAGGCGCCATCTTGCTGTATCTGGCGGCCAAAACGGGCAAGTTTTTACCCAAGACTGACCGGCTGAAGTTTCAGACGCTGCAATGGCTGATGTTTCAGATGGGCGGCGTGGGGCCGATGATTGGGCAGACGCACCACTTCAGGCAGTACGCACCTGAAAAAATTGACTATGCCATCAACCGCTACACCAACGAGACCAAACGCCTGTACGGCGTGATGGACAGGCAACTGGCGACCAGCAAATTCATCGCCTGCAACCAGTACACGATTGCCGATATTGCCATTTTCCCGTGGCTGCGCAACTGGGCGAACCACGGCATTGACTGGGCGGATTACCCGCACCTTAAAAAATGGTTTGACGTGATTGCGGCCCGCCCCGCTGTTGCGCGCGGCGTTGCCATACTGGCGGACCTGCGCAAGCCGATCACCACCGACAAGGCGCGTGAGATCCTGTTTGGCAGCACGCAGTACCAGAAGCGCTGAAGCTTTTCGCTGTAACTTTGCGCGGAATCTGGATGCTACTATTTCAGGAGCTGCTCGCGCATGTATCCATTGGCCTGGAGGCCTAAAAAGTACCTGAAAACGGCCTGTTTCAGCCGTTTTTCGCTATTTGGCGGCTGAAGAATACAGCTTGTAAGCGCCTGAAGTGGCCTCCAGCCGCAACCTGGCTGCCAGCTCGGGCGTCAAGGCTTTGACCTGGTCAGGATTCAGCGCCACAAATACCGGGCTTAAAGCCAGCCGCGCGGCCAGCTCGGCATTACCCGGCAGCGCCTTGACCTTGCCCTGTGCGTAGTAAGACGCTGAATACGGCAAGTCGCCCATGAACAGCAGCGGCTGGCCAGCGCCCTTGGCCTGATACGCCAGGACGACGGTTTTGGCAGACTTCCAGCTGTCGTTGAGCTGCTCGCGCCCAAAGAAGGCAGCCACCAGACACGCCATGGCCACCACACCCGCGCCCACCACGCCGTTGACCCAGCGCTCTCTGGCATCTCTACTTAACCAGCGCGCCGCTAGCAGCGCCATCGCGGGCAGCGCGGGCAGCACATAGGTCCACAAAATATTGCCAGACATGGTGAAGAACAGGCAAGGCGCCACCGACCAGGCCAGCAGGTAGACAGTGAAATGACGTGAATAGGTGGCGGGCTCGGAGGGTTGCGGTGCTGAGGCGGGTTTGCGGCCTATCCACATCAGCGGCAACAGCGCCGTCCACGGCATGGCGGCGGCCAGCGCAAACAGCCAGATAGCGCCGCGCTGGGTGGCATGGGCGGTACCGTACTTGTCGCCTGCCCAGCCTGTCACGGTAAAGCGGTTCCAGTGTTCACCGATGAAAAAGTATTCCCAGAAACCAGGCGTGCGGATTTCTGCCATCACATACCATGGCGCAGCAATAGCCAGCGTGAGCAGCGTGCCTTTGACCCACGGCAGGCGCTGCCATGATGTCTTGATGTTGCCCGTGAGCAGCATCCACAGGCCGATCGGCAGGCCAGATAGCACCACCGCAATCGGCCCCTTGGCCAGCAGGCCAATACCCAAAGAAGTCTGGCTGCTCTTTATTGGCTTGGGTATTGG
>JANNYZ010000142.1:0-2089 GCA_031410335.1 Polaromonas sp.
ATTGATCAACGCCACCAAACCGGCTGACGTTATCACCGTGTACGAGCACCTGCAAAACCAGGGCAAGGCCGACGAAGTAGGGGGCCTGAGCTACCTCAATTCGCTGGCGCAGTACGTGCCCAGCGCCGCCAACATCCGGCGATACGCCGAGATCGTGCGCGAGCGGTCCATCCTGCGCAAACTGGTGGCCGCCAGCGACGAAATATCGACCAACGCCTTCAGTCCGCAAGGCAAAGACATCGCCACCATCCTGGACGAAGCTGAGCAAAAAATCTTCAAAATCGGCGAGCAGGGCTCCCGCATGAAAGAAGGTTTTCAGAGCATGGACACCCTGGTCGTCAGCCTGCTCGACCGCGTGACAGAGATGAGCGAGAACCCCAACGATGTGACGGGTGTGCCCACCGGGTTTTATGACCTCGACCGCATGACATCAGGCTTTCAGGCCGGTGACCTGGTGATTCTGGCGGCTCGGCCCTCCATGGGCAAAACGGCTTTGGCCATCAACATTGCCGAACACGTTGCCCTGAACGAAGGCCTGCCAGTCGCCGTGTTCTCGATGGAGATGGGCGCATCGCAACTGGCGGTGCGTATCGTCGGCTCGATCGGCCGCATTGACCAGACCCACTTGCGCACCGGCGCACTGACCGACGAAGAGTGGCCGCGCCTCACCGAGGCGATTGAAAAGCTGCGCAACATCTCACTGCACATTGACGAAACGCCCGGCCTGACCGTCAGCGAGCTGCGCGCCAACGCCAGGCGCCTGGCCAAGCAGTGCGGCAAGCTGGGTTTGATCGTGGTCGATTATTTGCAATTGATGAGCGTGTCCAGCAGCATGAGCGAAGAAAACCGCGCCACAGCCGTCGGCGAAATATCGCGCGGGTTGAAGATGCTGGCCAAAGAGCTGCAATGCCCCGTGATTGCGCTGTCGCAGCTCAGCCGGGGGGTAGAAAGCCGAACCGACAAACGCCCCATGATGAGCGACCTGCGCGAGTCCGGCGCGATTGAGCAAGACGCCGACATCATCATGTTTATTTACCGCGACGAGTACTACACCAAAGAAGCCTGCAAAGAACCCGGCGTGGCCGAAGTCATCATCAGCAAACAGCGTAACGGGCCCACCGGCACCGTCAAGCTCGCGTTTATCAACCGCATCACCAAGTTTGAAAGTTTGGCGCATGGCAGTGGAGGCGGAGATTTTTAACGCCGCCCGACCCATGAAGCCACCACCTGGCCAAGCATGGAACTGAACAACGCAATCGTCACCGGGCCTGCCCGTGCTGCCGCCACTGTCATCATGCTGCGCGATGGCGGGGGTGGACTCGAAGTGTTTCTGCTCAAGCGCCACGGCTTGTCTGACGTGCTGGGCGGTGCGTTTGTCTTCCCTGGCGGCAAGGTGGATGTTGCGGATGCTTTGTTAGACATGGCCGCACACCTTGACCAGCCCCCAAGCGACCTGCATACCGCCCTGAACGAGGCCGACATTGACACGCTGACCGCAGCAAGCCTATACGTGGCGGCGGTGCGTGAGGTGTTCGAAGAGTCAGGTATTTTGTTTGCACACGGTGCTACACACGAGCAGGCAGAATGCGCCACCGTACTGCTGCGTGAGGGCCGAGCTTTCAGTGACGTGCTGATCCACCTGCAACTACGCCTGCAAACCCGCAGCCTGGCACCCTGGTCCCGCTGGATCACCCCGGTTATGCCATCGGTTATGAACAAGCGCTTTGACACCCGCTTTTTTGTAGCCGCAGTGCCTGCAGGTCAGGTAGCCGCACACGACAACCACGAGGCCACCGAAAGCGCATGGCTAAAGCCCAGGACGGCACTCGAGCAGCACCGCGACGGCTTGATTGAATTGGCTCCACCCCAAATCATGACGCTGGCACATCTGTCTCGCTTTGGCACCGTGCAGCAAGCCATGCTAGAGGCCAGAGGCCGCACACCCCCGATCATTCAGCCAGAGCCGTTTGAGATGGATGGCACCCGCGTGATTTGCTACCCCGGCGACGAGCGGCATTCAATAAAAACGAGGGCGATGCCTGGGCCGACGCGGCTGCGCTATCGGGGCAAGTTATTTGAGCCCGTTGAG
>JANNYZ010000143.1:0-3233 GCA_031410335.1 Polaromonas sp.
TACTGAACGCCTTCCAGGCTGCCCGTGGCTTTGGCAATGCCGTACTTGACGTTTTCAAGCGGCATGTTGGCCGCTTTGCCCTTTTCGACTGCCAGACGCAAACGCGGATTGGTCGCCACATCACCCCCGCCCAACCTAGCCGCCACCATGATCTCGCGCATCACGCGTGTCCAGATACGCTGGCGCTTTTCGTCCTGCCGGCCCTTGCGGTGCTGAATATTTGCCCATTTACTGTGACCTGCCACGGGAATCCTTCAGAATTTTGATTTACGCTACAACCAGTTGTTGCCATTATTTTACTTTTTCACCCAAGGACACATCTATGGCCGAGCCCATATTGCTTGCAAAGAACGCTACCACCGTTTGCGAATTGCTCCCCGCCCTGGCCAACCGCCACGGTTTGATCACAGGAGCCACAGGCACCGGTAAAACCGTCACGTTGCAAACCCTGGCTGAAAACTTCTCGAACATCGGCGTCCCTGTCTTCATGGCAGACGTCAAGGGCGACCTGACAGGCATCAGCCAGACCGGCAGGATCGGCGACAAGATGGCCGGCATTCTGAATGAGCGCGGGATAGAGCTGCCCACACCCGTCGCCTGCCCAGCTACCCTGTGGGACGTATTTGGCGAGCTGGGGCACCCGGTTCGCGCGACCATCTCGGACATGGGCCCGCTGCTGCTAGGCCGCATGCTCAACCTCAATGAAACGCAGGCAGGTGTGCTGAACCTGGTTTTCAAGATCGCTGACGACAACGGTCTGTTATTACTGGACCTGAAAGACCTGCGCACCATGCTGCAGTATGTGGGCGACAACGCAAGCGAGTTCACCACCAAATACGGTAACGTCAGCGCCGCCAGCGTGGGGGCCATTCAACGCGGGCTGCTGCAAATTGAAAGCCAGGGCGCCGACAAATTCTTCGGCGAGCCGATGCTGAACATCAGCGACTTCATGCAAACGGCGGATGGCAAAGGCATCATCAACATCCTGACCGCCGACAAGCTGATGAACTCGCCGCGCCTGTACGCTACTTTTTTGCTGTGGATGCTGTCGGAGCTGTTTGAGCAGTTGCCCGAGGTGGGCGACCTGGAGCAACCCAAGCTGGTGTTCTTTTTTGACGAAGCGCATTTGCTGTTCAATGAAGCGCCCAAGGTGCTGGTTGAGCGTATTGAGCTGGTTGTGCGGCTGGTTCGGTCAAAAGGGGTAGGCGTGTATTTCGTCACACAAAATCCGCTGGATATTCCTGATTCCGTGCTGGCACAGTTGGGCAACCGGGTACAGCACGCGCTGCGCGCCTTCACGCCGCGTGATCAGAAGGCTGTCAAGGCCACCGCCCAAACCATGCGCCAAAAGCCAGGTCTGGACATTGAAACCGCCATTACCGAACTGGCGGTGGGTGAAGCACTCATCAGCCTTCTGGATGTCAAGGGCAGGCCCAGCGTGACCGAGCGTGTGTATGTATTGCCGCCTGGTAGCCAGATTGGCCCCATCACACCAGAACAGCGACAAGCGCTGATTCAAAACTCACTGGTGGCTGGCGTGTATGAAAAAGCCCAAGACAGAGAATCAGCTTATGAAAAACTGCAAGGCAGGGTTCAGGCAGGTGCTGCCGCCGCGCAAACGCTGCCGGGCGGTGGGGCTGCCGGGCAAACAGATTCTGGCGGCATCATGGGAGGCTTGAAAGACGTGCTGTTTGGCACCACCGGCCCGCGCGGCGGTGTGCACGACGGCCTGGCGCAAAGCATGGCCAAGTCTGCGGTACGGACCATGGGCTCGACCGTCGGGCGCGAGATCATTCGCGGTGTGCTGGGCAGCCTGTTTGGTAAAAAACGCTAGAGGCTCGTATGGCAAACGTGCATCTGATTGACCACCCGCTGGTGCAGCACAAGCTGACGCTGATGCGCCGCAAAGATGCATCCACCAACACCTTTCGCACCCTGCTCAACGAGCTGTCAAGCCTGATGGCCTATGAAGTCACGCGTGACATGCCGCTGCAAGATGTACCCATTGAAACCCCGCTCGAGCCCATGACAGGCCGCATGATTGACGGCAAAAAACTGGTGTTTGTGTCGATTTTGCGGGCGGGCAACGGCATTCTGGAAGGCATGTTGAATGTGGTGCCTGGCGCGCGTGTAGGCCATGTCGGCCTGTACCGCGACCCGGCTACGCTACAAGCAGTGGAGTACTACTTCAAAATGCCGGGCGAAATGAACGAGCGTGACATCATCGTTGTCGACCCGATGCTGGCGACCGGCAACTCCGCCATCGCAGCGATCGACCGCTTGAAGAGGCTCAAACCCAAATCCATCAAGTTCGTCTGCCTGCTGACCTGCCCCGAGGGCATCGCGGCGCTACAGCTAGCGCATGCTGATGTACCCATTTTCACCGCAGCCATAGACCGCCAGCTCAATGGCCATGGCTATATTTTGCCGGGCCTGGGCGATGCGGGCGACAGGATTTTTGGCACCAAATAGCACCAGGCCTACCTTGGACCAATGCCTAGACCAATGGTTTGCGGGCAGACCAGCGCCTAGCCAAACGCGGAAGAACGAGTACAGCCAGCACAATAACGATCAAAGCCAGCGACACCGGGCGCTGCACAAACACCATCGCACTGCCCTCGCCGATCGACATGGCGTTGCGCAACTGAGCCTCTGCCAGTGGCCCCAGAATCATGCCCACAATGACCGGGGCTGTCGGGAAGTCAAAGCGCCGCATCACCACGCCAAGCACGCCGATGGCGTAGAGCAAAAACAGATCAAACGCGCTTTGCCGCATGCCGTAAACACCCACCGTGGCAAAAATCAAAATACCGGCGTACAAATATGGTTTGGGAATTTTGAGCAGCTTGACCCACAGGCCTACCAACGGCAAATTTAAAATCAGCAGCATGACGTTGCCGATGTACAGCGAAGCGATCAGTGCCCACACCAGCGCAGACGAGCTGCTGAAAAGCTGCGGGCCGGGCTGGATGCCGTAATTTTGAAAAGCACCCAACAATATAGCCGTGGTGTTCGACGTGGGAATGCCCAGCGTCAGCAAGGGGATCATCGCGGCTGTCACCGTGGCGTTGTTGGCCGCTTCTGGGCCGGCCACGCCTTCTATCGCACCCTGGTTGCCAAATTCCGATTTGTCTTTGGCCATCTTTTTTTCAGCCGCGTAGCTTAAAAAAGTCGGAATCTCGGTGCCACCAGCGGGTATGCAACCAAACGGCACGCCAATGGCCGTGCCGCGT
>JANNYZ010000144.1:0-30988 GCA_031410335.1 Polaromonas sp.
GCGACTTGGCCTCCAGCCAGCGCAGCGTGACGCCGTAGTCCTGCTGCGCCACCCGGCCCGCAACGGCGGCCTCAGAGCTACCCTGGTCGGCTGCAGCCCAGCCACTGCCGCCGGTAAACGCCACCGGCAAGCCCGTCTGCCGTGCCAGCCAGATGCCGTAGCGCAGCCGCGCTGCGGTGGCAGGCCCGGGCTGTGCCTGGCCGTATTCAGGCGCTTGTGGGTAAATGCCGCCGCCCAGAACGACGATGGCCTGGATTTGCGCTGACTTGAGCTGCGCTGGCGTGACGGGCGGGTATTGCGGCAAGGCATGCGCTGCCAGCCACACCGCCACGCCCTGGCACGACAGCAGCCACAGCCCGCTTGATGCAGCAACGCCCAGCAGCAGGCCCTTGCGTAAATGTTTGCGTTGAGCGGTCAGCACCAGCGCGACCAGCGCCAGCAGCACCAGCAATGCCAGCGGCATCACCAGGCTGGACAGCAGGGGTTTCAGTGCACCAAATTCCATGGCAGGTCAGAAAAGCATGCGCTATACATTCAGGAGCTGCTCGCGCATGTATTCATTGGCCTGAAGCCCTAAAAGACACCTGAAAACGGCCTGAAAATCAATAAAAAGCCTGCAAACCGGTCTGCGCACGACCCAGAATCAGCGCATGCACATCGTGCGTGCCTTCGTAGGTGTTGACCGTCTCCAGATTGATCATGTGGCGGATCACGTGATATTCGTCATGAATGCCGTTGCCGCCGTGCATGTCACGTGCCATGCGGGCCACATCCAGCGCCTTGCCGCAGCTGTTGCGCTTGATGAGCGAAATCATTTCTGGCACGTCCTTGCCTTCGTCCATCAGGCGGCCCACCCGCAGGCAGCCTTGCAGGCCGAGGGCGATTTCAGTTTGCATGTCGGCCAGTTTCTTTTGAATCAGCTGGTTCTGCGCCAGTGGGCGGCCAAACTGCACCCGGTCCATCGTGTACTGGCGCGCACGGTGCCAGCAGTCTTCAGCCGCACCCAAAGCGCCCCAGGCAATGCCGTAGCGCGCCTTGTTCAGGCAGCCAAACGGGCCTTTGAGGCCGCTCACGTTGGGCAGCATGTTTTCTTCAGGCACAAACACGCCGTCCATGACGATTTCACCTGTGATGCTGGCGCGCAAGCTCATCTTGCCTTCAATTTTGGGTGCGGTCAGGCCTTTCATGCCCTTTTCTAATATGAAGCCGCGAATGCTCTCCTGGCCGCCGGTGTTGCCGTCCGGGTCAGTCAGTTTGGCCCAGACCACAAACACATCGGCAATCGGTGAATTGGTGATCCACATCTTGGCGCCGTTCATGATGAAGCCGCCGTCTGTGGGCTTGGCGCGGCTCAGCATGCTGGCCGGGTCAGACCCGTGGTTAGGCTCAGTCAGGCCAAAGCAGCCCACCCATTCGCCGGTCGCCAGCTTGGGCAGGTATTTTTGCTTCTGCGCTTCGCTGCCGTAGGCGTTGATGGGGTGCATGACCAGCGACGACTGCACGCTGATGGCGCTGCGGTAGCCGCTGTCCACCCGCTCGACTTCACGTGCAATCAGCCCATAAGCCACATAGCTCAGGCCGGCGCAGCCGTAGCCTTCAATGCTGGAGCCCAAAAAGCCCATGGCACCGGCTTCGTTCATGATCTCGCGGTCAAATTTTTCGTGGCGCGCGGCCATCAGCACACGTGTTTGCAGCTTGTCCTGGCAAAACTGGTGGGCGGCTTCCTGTATGGCGCGCTCGTCGTCAGACAGCTGGTCTTGCAGCATAAAAGGGTCTTCCCAGACAAAGCGTGGTTTGACGTTGGTTTTCATGAAGAATGTGTCCTTGAGAAAGTTCAGGTGGATGTCTCTGTAAATGCTTTAGGCTTAAAGTATATCGGCCAATCCTGCTGCCGTACAGTGCAACCTTGGACGATACAACACAACTGGAGCTAATGGCTATGGAACAAGTTCAAAACCCCGCAAATCCTCATACGGAGACCATCACCTTGGGCGGGGGCTGTTTTTGGTGCACCGAGGCCGTGTTTGTCAAAGTGCGCGGCATCCTTGACGTCGAATCCGGCTACAGCAACGGCCAGGTCAATCGCCCCAGCTACGAAGACGTCTGTACAGGCCGCACCGGCTGCAACGAAGTCGTCAAACTCGAATACGACCCCGCGCAGATCACCGTGGGCGAGATTCTGGAAATCTTCTTCGTCGTGCACGACGCCACCACCCTCAACCGCCAAGGCAACGACAGCGGCACCCAGTACCGCAGCGGTATTTACTACTCAACTGACGAGCAAAAGCAGGTGGCAGAAGACATGATTCGCCAGATGAGCCAGGACAAGCTGTTTGACCGCCCCATCGTGACCGAAGTCGTGCCACTGGCCAACTACTGGCCCGCTGAAGACTATCACCAGGACTTTTTTGAGAAGAACCCGAATCAGGGCTACTGCGTGGCCGTGGCGGGGCCGAAAGTCGCGAAGTTTCGCAAAACGTTTGCTTCACGGGTGAAGGATTGATGATATTTATTTAGTAGCTGCTTATGCCCGGATTTATTGGGCTTTAGGCCAAATTGGCACCTGAAATTGTTAAAAATACTATGAGAATTCGAATCCTGTTTATGTTGTCCTATGTGCTGCAATGATCCTTGCAAAGTCAATGGCGGGTGGAATTGTTAGCGGTAACCAATACGATTTGATCGCAAATGTTCTTAGTCTTGTGCTGCTTTTGCCGTGGGTGATAGTCGTACCTTTATTTGAATCCGTCAGCATCAATTCAACTTCTTGGTTTTTTGGACTGTCTTGTTTGAACATCGCGCTGTGGCTTGCATATGAAAAATGGGTTCGCGCGCGCCAGAGCCGCAAGTCAGATGTTTAACTGGCCTACCCATGCTGATGCGCAGCACCATGTAGCCTATGCTCTGCGCGTGTCGGTGGCATCCGGCGTGAGCCCGGCAGAGAATAAGTTCGGTACAGTAGCGAAATGGCACCTACTATCGTTCGTGACGGTCAATTTCGTCTCTTCTTTTTTTCCAGGGAGGAGACACGCATTCACGTGCATGTTTCTCACCCTGACGGCGAAGCGAAGTTTTGGTTGACGCCCGACGTGGCTTTAGCCAACCATACGGGTCTTTCTGCTACCCAAATTCGGCAAGCGCAAGCAGTTGTCAATGCACACTTGAAGGAGATCCAAGATGCCTGGAATCACCACTTTGGCGGCTGAAGTGACCCATATCTCAAAACATGGCTTCTGGCTTTTGCTGGCCGATGAGGAATTGCTCGTACCTTTCGATCAATTCCCCTGGTTTCGAAAGGGAACGATTGAGCAAATTTCAGACGTCCAGTGGCCGACGCCCGACCATCTCTACTGGCCGGGGTTAGACATCGATTTATCAGTGCAATCGATACGGAACCCAGCGGCATTTCCTTTGGTCTCCAGCGCTGCGGCCTGACCAGCTATCGACACAGCAACCATCTCACATCAACAAGGAACAAAAAATGTCTAAAACCTATTGGGTCAGCACGTACCGCGCAGTCAAAAATGCCGAAAAACTCGCCGCCTACGCGACGCTTGCGGGCCCTGCACTCAGCGCAGCAGGGGGTCGATTCCTGGCGCGCGGTGTGCCGTCAATGGCTTATGAACTCGGGTTGAAGGAGCGCACAGTCCTGATCGAGTTTGACAGTGTCGAGCAAGCCACCGCCGCACACGACAGCCCCGCCTACCAGGCCGCTTTAGCCGCATTGGGCGATGGCGCGGATCGGGATATCCGGATCATTGAAGGTCTTTGATCGTGAGTAGTGAATCACAAGCCAAACCCAAGTCTGCTTTCAAACTCAAAAAAGCAAGCGTGGGCGGCACGACCGTTTTAAAACCTACGCCTGCGAAGTGGCAGCATTTTGAAGAGCAGCATGTATGCAATCGAGTTCTTGCACAAAAAAGCAAGGCATTGAAAACCGTCAATCCGCTGATTTAAGGTCGCGCCGGAATCACCAAACCCCTGGCCACCGCAGGCCGCGCCACAAACGCCGCCAGCACTCGTTGCACATTCTTGAAGTCTGAAAACCCGACCAGCTCACCCGCGTCATAAAAACCAACCAGGTTGCGCACCCAGCCGAAGGTGGCGATGTCGGCAATCGTGTACGCATCGCCCATGATCCAGTTACGACCTTCGAGACGCTTGTCGAGCACGCCGAGTAGGCGTTTGGATTCAGCCACATATCGGTCACGTGGGCGCTTGTCTTCGTAGTCTTTGCCTGCAAATTTATGAAAAAACCCGAGCTGGCCAAACATGGGGCCCAGGCCGCCCATTTGCCACATCACCCATTGGATGGTCTCGTAGCGCGCGGCTGCATCGGTGGGTAAAAACTGGCCCGTCTTTTCAGCCAGGTAAATCAAAATCGCACCCGATTCAAACAGGGCCAGCGGTTTGCCGCCGGGGCCGTTGGGGTCGAGGATCGCGGGTATTTTGTTGTTCGGGCTGAGCGAGATGAACTCGGGCGTCATCTGGTCGTTTTTGCCGAAGTCGATCAGATGCACCTCGTAGGGCAAACCGATTTCTTCCAGCATGATGGACACCTTCACGCCGTTGGGCGTGGGCAGTGAATACAGCTGCAGGCGCTCCGGGTGCTGGGCTGGCCATTTTTGGGTGATAGGGAAGGCTGATAAATCGGTCATGGCAGGTGTGGGTTGTTGTATGAGAAATGCAATGTAGCGCAAGCGCCTCCGTCTTGCTTTGGCCTTGATTTTTGAAGCCCATGAGTTGCCCATGAGTGGCCTCTGCGTTAATTGTTGTGTCTCGCTATCATGCAGAGCGCCTTTTTTAAACAACCCGGAAAGACAAGCCATGATCAAGTTTTACTACCACCCTTCACCCAACCCGCTCAAAGTGGCCTTGTTCCTTGAAGAGTCAGGCATGCCGTATGAAGTGATGCCGGTGGACACGCGCAAGGGCGAGCAGCATCTGCCAGCTTTCGTGGCCATCAACCCAAACGCCAAAACCCCAGCGATTACCGACGGTGATGCCACGGTGTTCGACAGCAATGCCATCTTGCTGTACCTGGCTGAAAAGTCTGGCCAGTTTTTGCCTGCCAACACACCGGTGGCGCGTGGGCAAATGTTGTCGTGGCTGATGTTTGTGGCTACGGGTATTGGCCCGTATTCAGGCCAGGCGGTGCACTTCAAGCATTTTGCACCCGAGCCCAAAGAGTACGCTGTGAACCGCTACGTGTTTGAGGCTGAGCGTCACTACGGCATTCTGGATGCGCATCTGGCCAAGCAGCAGTACATGGTGGGCGACAGCTACACGCTGGTGGACATGGCGGTGTGGGGCTGGGTGCGTGCGGTGCCATTTATTTTGGGGCCAGATGCGATGGGCAAGATGCCAAACCTGAAGCGGCATTTTGACGAGATCAACGCGCGGCCAGCAGCGCAACGTGCCGAGGCACTCAAGGCCAAGTACACCTTCAAGACCGACATGGATGAGGACGCACGCAAGCAGCTCTTTCCGCAAAACGCTCGCCTGGCCAAGTAGCCTGGCGCAGTAACTTTTAAATACGGAGCTTTTCTACATCTGCAGCGGCTTGCTATATCCCGTCATCTCCAGATAGCCGCTGCCCACTTTTTTGCCGTTGCTGTCGATCAGTTCGCTCAGGCCTTCCCAGTAAATCGATCCGGTGGACTGGCGGCTGTCGAGTTCCTGGTTGTCAATCACGGCCTTGACGGTATAAAAATCAGCTGGGGTGCGAACTATCCATTCGACCGGGTAGGTGGTTTGGGTCAAAGGGCTCTTCCAGAAGCGGGTGGGTTTGAAAATCACTTCACCTTTGCTGAAAACGTAGATGGACTGGTTGACTGATCGGAACGAGCCACCATCCCATACTGCGCCACCGTCCTTGTCACGCAGCCGGAAGGCGGTCAGTGCGCTGCCGTCCGTCAGGTTCATGCCTATCCAGTCCCAGCCTACGGCCCCGGGTGCCAGCAGTTCCTGGCTCCATTCGTGGTCCAGCCAGGCCGTGCCTGTCACGTCAAATGTTTTGCCCTGCACGCGCAGGCTGCCGGTGGTGGCCAGTTGCGGCTGGCTGTAGTAGTAGCTGGCCTGTTTGTCGTCAGGGCCTTTGCGCGACAGGCCGTTTTTGCCTTGCAGCAGTACGGCTTGCGTTTCGGTAAATTGCAGCTTCAGGCCAAAGTCGCTGGTGGGCAATTCAGCAGCGTAGCGTTTGCCATCGGCTTTTAATGACCAGTCACGCAGCTTGATGGCCATGTCGCTTTCACTGCTGGTGGCCACACCAAAACCATCGCGTGCGATGCGCTGGTCGTGCCACAGCTTGTTGCCCTGCACGTCGGTGATGGCAGCATGCGCAAACAGCAACTGTTTGGCCGCAAACCTGGAGGCCATGCCTTGGGTGCTTTCAATACGCGAGCGGAAAAACGTCAACTGAAAGCCGAATTCGCGCGCGCCAGAGGTGCAACGCCCGGTGACGTACCACCACTCGGTTTTAAAGTCGGGGTGCGCGCCACGGTCGCGCGGGAAAGCCAGTGTTTTGGCGGGTAGCGCATGCGCAGGGTGGGCCACGGCAGCCAAGCCGGCCATGCCAACGCCCCCCAGCAGCAGAGCGCGCCGTGTCTGAAGGTGGCCGTGTGACATTTGCATGCCTTTGATTCTCGCAGCAAGGCGGGCTGCTTGTTTGCGGCGCTAGTACAAGGCTTTAGTTCAAAGCGTTAGTTCAGCGGCGCTGGGCCCGTTTCAAACACGATCTCACCTGTGGCGACATGCACGACGCGTACTTTTTGCTGCGTGGGGTCGTCGACACTTTTCACGGCCAGTGCCACCGCTAGCGAACGGTTGGCAAATAGGCGCTTGAAGGCACTGCCGGGTAACAGGTGGCCGAGCAAAGGATGTCTGCTCTCAATGCGGTAAGTTGCAATCGGAGACGTTGACATGATGAATTCCTCTTGAATAGTGGAAGCTTCATGTTAGGCCGTGCGGGTGCTGTGATGATGAACATGGCGCGTCAAAACGGTGACAAGCGTAAGCAAAAGCAAACGCGTTGCATGAACAGCGCCTACCAGTCTTCTTTGACGGCCAGAACCGCGTCTTTGCCCGCCGCCGCTCGCCCCGCCAGCCACGCCGTCACGGTGCCTGCCAGCACCACCGCTGCGCACAGGCCCAGCAGCCGCAGCCACGGCAATACCAGGTCCATCGTCCAGTGAAAGCTTTGCGGGTTGACCACATGCACCAGCACCAGCGACACCGCCAGGCCCAGCCCCAGGCCCGCCACGCTGCCAATCAGCGTCCAGGCCGCGCCTTCACCTGCCACGACCGCCAGTATTTGCCGCCGCGTCAGCCCCAGATGCGCCAGCAGGCCAAACTCTTTGCGCCGTGCCAGCACTTGTGCGCTGAAGCTGGCCGCCACGCCGAACAGGCCAATGGCAATCGCCACGCCCTGAAGCCAATACGTGACAGCAAAGCTGCGGTCAAAAATGCTGAGCGATACAGCGCGTATCTGGCGGGTAGAGGCAAATTCGATCAGGCTGCCCGCGCCTGCCATCTGGTCTGCAGCTGCCCGCACGGCTTGTTCTACAGCGCTGCTGTCTGCGCCAGGTTCGAGCCACAGCGCGAGGTCGTTGATGCGGGTGTCGCCTGTAAGGCGTTCAAAGTCTGCCTTGCCGATGACTACCGCGCCAAACTGGCGGGCATAGTCGCGCCAGACACCCGCCACATAAAACTTTTGCTGATTTTTATCTGCTATGGATTCAGGAGCCGCTGGCGCATGTATCTGTTGGCCTGGAGGCCTAAATGATACCGAAAAAAGACTGAACACAGCCCCTGGACGTGCGCCGTACAGGTCCACCATCGCCTCACTGACGTAAATACCAATGTGACCAGCAGGAACGCGTTGCGGGTTGTCCACCAGCGGCAGCACACTGGCTGGGTCTTGCACGTCGCGTGCGATCAAGGCCACGGCCGGCCTGCTGGCATCAAGCGATACCGACGTGGTGCGCAGTGTACTGACGCGCTGCACACCTTTGACCTGAGCCATGCGGGCTACAAACTCGGGTGACAGGTACACGGTGTCGGCCGCGGCGCTGGCACCTGCTGGCAGTGCCGTGCGCAGGTACAGGTCGGCGGGCAGCACCACGTCCAGCCAATGGGTGACGGAGTCACGAAAACTGGCCACCATCACCGTCAGGGCCACTGCCAGACTGAGCGACGCGACCACGCCGCTGACAGCCACAGCCGCACTGGCACGCACGCGGCGGGCGCGCTCCACCGCCAGCAAGGGCAACAGTTGGTGCGCTACCAGCGGCGCAAGCCTGTCATACAAAAGCGCCACCAGCCAGGGTAGGGCTGTGATACCGCCAACCAGCAGCAGCGCGACAGACACATAGGCCGCCAGTGGAATGCCAAACACAGGTGGAAGCGCTGCCAGCCCCGCGCCAGCAGCCACCAACGCAAGGCTTAACCAGTGCCCTTTGCCATGGGCTGGTGCTGCGCCCAGCCCCTTGAGTGTTTGGGCCGGCGGCAAGGCTTGCGCGGCACGGGCAGGCCACCAGCCGCCCACCAGGCAAGCCGCCACGCCCAGTGCGCCATAAGCCAAGGCCGCCAGCATGCTGAACTGGAGCGGCGGTGCCACGCCCGCAAAATAGCCCCCCCCCAAATCACCGCCGAGCACCCGCAGTGCCAGCGCGGCCAGACCTGTGCCCAGCAGCAAGCCCAGGGCACTGCCCAGCAAACCCAGCACCGCTGATTCAACCAATACCAGCATCAGGCGCTCCCGTCCCGTCAAGCCGAGCACACCCAGCAGTGCAAATTGTTGTGCGCGTTTGGCCACGCTGAGCGACAGCACCGAAAACACCAAAAACGCGCCGGTAAACAAAGCCACCAGCGCCAGCACCGTCAGGTTGACGCGGTAAGCGCGCGACAGGTTGCTGACACGCTCTGCGGCATCGCCCGGTTGATTGACTGTCATGCCTGACGGCAGCTGCAGTGACTCTATCAATGCCGCGCGGTCTGTTCCCGGCTTTAATCGCAGGTCAATGCGCGACAACTGCCCGCGTTTGTCAAACAGCTCCTGCGCTGCGCCCAAGTCCATCACCGCCAGCGCCGCACCGCTTGCGGCCACGCTGCCAGCGACGGTCACATCGAGCAACTGCAGGCCGCTTTGCAGCTTGAAGGTGTCTGGCAAGGCCTGGCGTGCGGCTGCATTCAAAAACACCGAGCCGGGTGTCAACAGTGCAAAGCGGTCCGCATCTTTTGAGGGGATCGGCATCAGGGCAGGCGCCAATGAGGCGACCACCAGCGCGTCCAGGCCGACGACACGCACCGTGCTGCGTTTGCCACTCTGCGTATCGTTCACAAGCGCAAAGCTTGTCAGCTCCAGCACCGGGCTGGCCACGGCCACTTGCGGATGGTTGGCCACGCGCTCAAACACGGCTTCGTCAAAGCTGCCTTGTACAGCACGCAATTCCAGGTCAGGCTGGCCATTGACGGCACGCACGGCGGTTGAAAATTCACTCAATGCCGAGGCGTTGATCAGGTGTGTTGAAAAAGCCAGCGCCACGCCCAGCATGACGGCCACCACAGCCGCCGCGTTGCGCCACGGGTGGTGCGTCAGTTCACGCCATGAGAACTGGCGTAGAAGGTTGGCGAGCAGCTTAGGCGCGTATGCCATCGCTGGTCAGGTACAAAACACGGTCGGCTCTGGACGCTGCGGCTTGTGAATGTGTGACCAGCACCAGCGACGCGCCGTGTTCACGCGTTTGCGCAATTAGCGCGTCCATCACTTTGGCGGCGGTGGTCGGGTCCAGATTGCCGGTGGGCTCATCGGCCAGCAGCAGGCCAGGGCGGTGAATGAGCGCCCGCGCAATAGCCACCCGCTGCAATTGCCCACCACTGAGTTGCTGCGGCAGCCGCGCTCCTAGGCCTTGCAGCCCAACAGCTTGCAGCATGGTTTGCACCCGCGCATCGTCATGCTGGCCCAGCAGCAACAAAGGTAATGCCACGTTTTGCGCCACGTCCAGGTGCGGCAACACATGAAAAGCCTGAAACACAAAGCCCACATGTTCGCGGCGCAGCAAGGCTTTGGCGTCGTCAGCCAGTGCTCCCAAATCAACACTCTTGAGCGATACCGTGCCCGCGTCCCAACTGTCCAGCCCAGCCATGCAGTTGAGCAGGGTGGATTTGCCCACGCCTGATTCACCGACGATGGCGACAAATTCGCCGGGCGCCACATTCAAGCTGACGTTCTGAAATACCACGCTGTCGCCGTAACGTTTGGCCAGGTTGCTGATGCGAAGTGTCATGCGAGTTGCTCTTTGACGATGTTCAGCACCTGCTGCAAGGCTGTGGGGTCGTCGCAGGCCACGATGCGCCGCTCGGGCATGCTGCGCAACCAGGTGATTTGCCGCTTGGCCAGTTGCCGCGTGGCAAAAACGCCTTTGTCACGTAGCTCGGTCATGGGGGAGGTACCGTCCAGGGCTTCCCAGGCTTGCCGATAACCGACACAGCGCATCGACGGCAAATCAGCATGCAAGTCACCCCGTGCGCGCAAGGCTTTGACTTCGTCCAGAAAGCCAGCTGCCAGCATCGCATCAAAGCGCTGGGCGATGCGGGTGTGCAGCCAGTCTCTGGCGTTGGGTTCCAATGAAATAAGGGCCATATCGCCCTGTTTGCAGGCGCGAGCAGCTATGTTTTCAGTAGCGTTTTTTTGATGAAAGGATGACAGCGGCAAGCCTGTCAGTTTGAATATTTCAAGTGCCCGCGAGATACGCTGAGAGTCAGTGGGTTTCAGCCGCTCGGCGGTGACTGGGTCAACCTGTGCCAGCTCGGCATGCAGCGCAGGCCAGCCTTGTTCAAGCGCGCTGGCGGCAATGGCGGCGCGCACCGCAGCATCGGCTTTGGGCATGTCGTCCAGACCGTCCATCAGGGCCTTGAAGTACAGCATCGTGCCGCCCACCAGCAGCGGCAGCTTGCCGCGTGCTCTGATCTCCGCTATCAGGCGTTCTGCATCCTGCACAAACTCAGCAGCGCTGTAGGCATGCAGGGGATCGCGAATGTCGATCAAGTGGTGCGGCACGCTGGCCTGCTCAGTTGTCGTGGGTTTGGCCGTGCCAATGTCCATGCCGCGGTACACCAGCGCCGAGTCAACGCTGATGATCTCTACATCATGCTGCTGCGCAATGGCCATGGCCGCTGCTGTTTTGCCAGAGGCCGTTGGGCCTGCCAGCGCGATATAGGGCGGTGTCACAATTTGCCCGCAACGCTCACCGGGCTGTGGCCGTACTTGCGCACCAGCGTCCAGGCGCTTGCGGCAATCAGGATGCTCCAGAACCACATGCCATTGGTCAGGGGCAGTACCGTGCCGTCCATATGCGTGCCCAGCCAGCTGCCGATACCAAAGGCCACCACCATCATCAAAAAGCCGTTCAGGGCAGAGGCTGCCCCTGCCGCCTGTGGGAAGGGCCCGACAGCCCCGCTCTGCCCGCAAGGCTGGTGCATGCCGTGGCCCATCATGAACAGCGCCAAAGGCCCCATGATGGCCCACACACTGACCACGCCCAGCCAGGCCAGCGCTCCCATCACCGTACCCGCACACAGGCTGATGGCCGCAGCAATCGCAACGGTTTGCTGAACGCTAAAGCGCAGCAACAAACGGCGGCACACAAATGTGCCCAGCACATACGACAGCGACGTGCAAAACATGACCATGCCGAATTGGGCCTTGCTCAAGCCCAGTACGGTGATAAACACAAACGACGAGCTGGCCAAAAAGGTGAACAACCCGCCATACGACGCAATGGACAAGGCAGAAAACGCCAGAAATGCGGGGTTTGACAAAATCTCGCGCCAGGTTGTCAGTAGCACGGCGGGCTGCAGCGCCTGAAGGTTTTTGTTCGGCAAGGTTTCTTTAAAACGCAGGGCCACCAGCAGCAGTGTGGCTGCGCCAAACACGGCCACCGCCATGAGGGCCGCGCGCCAGCCGTAAAACTGTGCCAGCAGGCCGCCCACTGGTGCGCTGATGCAGGCCAGCGTGCCCAGACCCGACAAACCTTTGGACATGATGCGCGCGCCGTCTTGCGGCTGGTACAGGTCGCGCACCAGGGCGCGGGCGCACATCACCACTGCGCCCATGGCCGCGCCTTGCACCATGCGCCAGACGATCAGTTGCAGCATGTCTGGAGCCAGCACGCTGCCTGTAGCGGCCAGCACATAAGCCGCCAGGCCGCACAGCAGAATCGGACGCCGGCCAAACCTGTCTGACAGCGGTCCCCAGATCATCTGCGACACGCCGAACGCCAGCAGCAAGGCGCTGAGGGTGAGTTGGGCTTGAGACAGGGGCGCTGAAAAGCTGCTGGTCATGGCCGGCAGGGCGGGCAGGTACAAGTCGGTGGTGATGGGCTGAATGCCCAGCAGCATGGCCAAAATGACGACCACCAGAGAGGCTGGCATGGCGGTGCTGGCGCTGTTCAGGGGAGTGGCGGGGCTGGGCAAAGTGGGTGTGGACACTGACATGTTTTCAAGCGTAGCAGAAGCACTTGGGCGCTTCTGGCAAACGGTCAATTTATGGTCAATTTACGGTTAATTTATCGCCCGCGCATGAACAGCGCATCCAGCTCCTTGACGCTGATCTGCCGCCAGGTGGGCCGGCCGTGGTTGCACTGGTCAGACCTTTCGGTGGCTTCCATCTGGCGCAGCAGGGCGTTCATCTCGTCGATCGTCAGCTTGCGGTTAGCGCGCACCGCACCGTGGCAGGCCATGGTGGACAGCAGTTCGTTTTGCGCCCGCTCAATCACGGTACTGGCGTCATGCTGGGCCAGCTCGGCCAGCACGCTGCGCGCCAGCTCAACCGCGTCGCCTTGCGCCAGCGATGTGGGCACGGCGCGCACGGCCAGTGTTTTGGCTGAAAACGGCGTGATGTCCAGCCCCAGCAGGGCCAGCGTATCACCGGCGCTTTCAGCAGTGGCGACCTCTTGCGGGCTGGCGGCAAAGGTGGCGGGTATCAACAGCGGCTGGCTCAAAATCTTGGCGCTGTCCATCTGCGTTTTCAGGCGTTCGTACACGATGCGTTCATGGGCGGCATGCATGTCCACCACCACCAGTCCCTGCGTGTTTTCGGCCAGAATGTAAATGCCCTGCAGTTGGGCGATAGCGCGGCCCAACATCCAGTCACCCAGAGGCGGCTCTTGGGGCACGCTGTCCGCCGCACCCCTGACGGGCTGTGGCCACATGGCTTCAAAGTCAGAAACGCGATGGTTGGCAGGTGCTACATAATTTATAGCTGCTTGCGCATGTATATATTGGGCTGAAGGCACAATTGATGCCTGAAAAGTGCCTGAAAAGACCGATTTTTCAGCGTCAAGGGCTTCCGCAGTGTCTGGCAGGGCCGATCTGGGAATGGCCAGCGCGTTTTCAGCCGCACGACGCACCGCGCTGTGCACTTCGCGGCTGTCCCGAAAGCGCACTTCAATTTTGGTGGGGTGCACGTTCACATCCACCCGCGTAGGGTCTATCTCAACATACAGCGCATACACCGGCTGGCGGTGGCCGTGCAGCACGTCCTGGTAAGCGGTGCGCGCCGCGTGGGTGATGACCTTGTCGCGCACAAAGCGGCCATTCACATAGGCAAACTGTTGGTCAGGCCGACTGCGTGCGGCGTCGGGTATGCCTGCGCAGCCCCACACCCGCAGCAGCGGCGTGCCGTCTGTGCGCACAGCCGTGCTTTCGTAATGCACCAGCACCGACTGTGCAACAAAGTCGCTCCCCAGTACATCAGCCAGGCGTTGGCGCATCCGCTCGGGCGGTGTTGCCGGCCCTGTGCAGGCGCGCCACTGCTCGACCAGCTTGCCTTCATGCCAGATGGCAAAGCCCACAGCGGGCCGCACCAGCGCGTGGCGGCGCACGGCCTCAATGCAATGAGCCAGTTCTGTGGCATCGGTTTTTAAAAATTTGCGGCGTGCGGGGGTGGCATAAAACAACTCGCGCACTTCGACGGTTGTGCCCTGGCTGCGCGCAGCAGCTGTCAGCTCGCCAGTGCGGCCATCGAGCTGCCAGGCGTGGTCTGCGCTGACCGTTCTGGACGTGATGCTCATGTCGGCAATCGAGTTGATGGCGGCCAGCGCCTCGCCCCTGAAGCCCATCGTGCTCACGGCCTCCAGGTCTTGCAGTGAGCCAATCTTGCTGGTGGCGTGGCGCTTCAGGGCAATCGGCAGCTCGCCGCGGTCAATGCCGGTGCCGTCGTCTTCTACCGCAATCAGCCGCACGCCGCCTGCCAGCAGACGCACCGTGATTTGTGCGGCGCCAGCATCAAGCGCGTTGTCGACCAGCTCGCGCACCACCGATGCGGGGCGCTCGACCACTTCGCCTGCGGCAATCTGGCTGATCAGTTCATCCGGCAATTCACGGATGGGGCGGCGCGGGGAGGGTGGAGTCATTGCCTTGATTTTAGGGGCGGTGTTCAGGCGCGAGTCAATGGCTGCGGGTGCTGCAACACCTGTCAAAATGCACGCATGGAACTTATCACCTTTCTCATCGACTTCATTATTCACATTGACCGGTATCTGGAAACCTTTGTGGCCACCTACGGCGCCTGGGTGTATGCGCTGTTGTTTCTGATTATTTTTGTCGAAACAGGTGTGGTTGTGATGCCGTTTTTACCGGGCGATTCGCTGCTGTTTGTGGTCGGCGCGATGTGCGGCGTCGGGCTGATGAATTACCCGTTGGCTGTGGGTTTGCTGTTTGTTGCGGCGGTGCTGGGCGACCAGTGCAACTACCTGATTGGCCGGTACTTTGGCCCCAAAGTCTTTCAGTGGGAAAACTCCCGTTTCTTCAATAAAAACGCCTTTGACAAGGCGCATAACTTTTACGAGCGTTATGGCGGGGTCACCATCATCCTGGCGCGGTTTGCGCCTTTTTTGCGCACCTTTGCACCGTTCGTGGCCGGCGTGTCTGACATGAGTCGCAGCAAATTTTCGCTTTACAACCTGATAGGCGGCGCACTGTGGGTGGGCGGCATTGTGACGGCTGGTTACTTATTTGGAAATATTCCCGTGGTCAAGGCTAATCTCGAAAAAATCATTTGGGCCATGATTCTGATTCCAGGTTTGGTGGTGATTTATGGTGCCTGGAAGGCGGGGCGAACGTCCAAACCGATTCTTTGATCATTTTTTGGTTATGTGTGCACTTTTTTGATGGTTATTTGCGTTCTTGGGCGCTCCTGGGTGTTGCATACTGGCTGAAGTGTTAAAAATTACAAAAATGACCTCATTCGTGACATGGTTCAGCCGACTTGCCGCCGTTTTGGCCGCTTTGCTTGCCTTGGTCACCACCTCGCTGGTGCGCGCACAAACTTGTGGTGTTCCTGGCATGTTTGGCAATGCGGCGGTGTCGGCCGCTGTCAATACTTACTTTGCCGGCAGCGGAACTCCGGCGGCAGGCACTTCTTCCATCACGCTGCTGGCGGGTGCAACATCACAGCGCGGCGTGGCCGGTAATCTGGTGGCAGGTGACTTGGTCCTCATCATGCAGATGCAGGACAACAACGGGGCGCTGGCGGGCAACTACGAATACGCGGTGGTTACGGTTGGCGGCGGTGTGGGGGCCACCATACAGCTGGCTGCTCCACTGGCCAAAAGCTATGCCCAAACCTTCACCCCGGCCAGCGGCATTGTTCGGACATTCCAGGTGATTCGGGTGCCGCAGTATTCAACGGCCACGCTGTCCGGCACCATCAATGTGCTGCCCTGGTTTGTCGATGCCACCACGGGCGCGGCAACTGGGGGTGTCTTTGCCGTGGACGTTGCGGGGCTTTTGACCGCCAACGCCGTCACCATCAACGCCAATGCGCGCGGCTTCAGGGGCGGCCTGGGCGTCAACTCAGCAAGCAATCGCGCTGGCGGAACCCCGCTGGATAACGACTACGCCTGCGAATCGGCTACCTTGAACGGTTCGTACAAGGGCGAGGGCACGGCGGGCATTCCCAAGCGGGTTCTAGGCTTTAACACCGGCGGCACTGCGGGTGTTGCCACAAGCTACGACGCTGTGGGCGGGCTATTTGTAGCACCTAACCGGGGCTTTTTGGCTGGTGCATGCGGCAGGGCTGCGCAAGGCAACAGCGGCGGTGGCGGCAATGATGGTGACCCGCCTGCCAACACCAACGGACTGAACTCAGGCGGCGGCGGCGGTGGTAACGCAGGCGTGGGCGGCATTGGCGGCAACAATTGGAATCAGAACGATCCGAATAGCGCCGTGTTCAACCAGTCGCCTCCAACTGCTCTTGGAGCAGGCGGTTGGCCAGCAGGGGGGCGGGGTGGGGCAAATCTGACCCCCGTTGTGGCTACCAATGTTTACCTGGGCGGTGGTGGCGGTGCCGGGTCTGCCAACAACGCCAGCGCAGACATCATTACCACCTTTCCGCCAACAGCACCCGGCGCTTCGCCCACAGTGGTCGCCAACGGCGCCAGCGGCGGCATCACTTCATCGGGTGCGTCCGGCGGGGGCATGGTGATCTGGCGTGCAGGGGCAGTGACAATCAGCGCGGCCAGCGTTATCAATGCACAGGGGGCTCATGCCTACACAAAAGCGCCCAACGGTGACACAGATTCTGGCGGCGGTGGTGGCGGCGGCGGCACCGTGGTCATAGACAACGCGTCTGGCTCGCTGGCCAACCTGACCATCAACGCGTTTGGTGGCATCGGTGGGAGCTCAAACTATTTCAATCATGGTCCCGGTGGCGGTGGTGGTGGCGGGTACATTTTTACCCGCGGCACCGGAGCGACAACCAACGTCAGCGCCGGCACACCCGGAACGGACGGTTGCTGTGGCGGCACTGCTGGTAATGGCAGCCCCAAAAACTACAACGCCACTGCGGGCGCGGCGGGCGTGGTCACGACAGCTGGCGCGGGTAACCCGCCGGGCTCACCATCAGGTGCGCAATGCTTGCCCAGCTTGACCGTCAACAAGGTAGCGCTCACGCAGACCATTACAGCGGCTACTGGCGCGACGGCCCAGTACACGGTCAACGTCACCAATACCGGGGGTGCGGCCCGTAACGTGTTTATTTACGACACCGGCCTGCCGCCAGGCTGGACCTACATCACCACCACTCCGGCTGTTTTTGCCTACGCGCCCCCACCGCCGCTGGCGGGGGGTGCCTTTGCTACTGGTGCAGAAACCACCGCTGCCACGGGTGTGGCGTCTCCTCCCGTGTTGCCTGTCAACACCTACACGGTGTTCAATACATCGACCCTGTCGCTCAGGGCGGCGAGCACAGCCCCTGGCGTCACACCGACCACAGGGCAGGGCAGCGTGACTTTTGGCAGTTTCTTTATCTCGCAAAATGGCAGCGTCAGCGTGACATTTGCAGTCAGTATTCCAGATACAGCGACGGTCGGCACGTACCATAATGCGGCCGGTGCAAGCTTTCTGGACCCGACCCGCAGCACTAACGTGGGGCGGGCCATTGCCATGGCAACCAATATATCTGCCAACCGCAACAGCCTGGCCTACAGCAGCAACACCACGTTTGAAACGGGCGGTACCACTACCGTGGCGGGCAATCACTACAACGGCCTGGTGGCTGGCCCCACCACAGAAGATGTGCGCCTGCTGCCCGACATCAGCATCACCAAGACCGCGCCAGCCACTGCAGCGGTTAACTCAACCTACACCTACACCCTGACACCACGCAACAATGGCCGCGCCATTGCGGTGCAAACGTTTGCAGCAACTCAGGCCACAGATGTGTCGCTGGCCAATCTGGGCACCGTCCTTGGGGCATCTCCCTTGCGTCTGACGGACACGTTGCCCACTGGCGTCGCGGCTACCACTACGTTTAGCGGCACCAACTGGTCATGTAGCGGCACGGCACCTGTGGTGTGCACCTTGCCTGATGCCAATGCCTACCCCATTGCCGCCGCCACCAACTTTCCGCTTGTCACTGGCACGGTCAGCATCTCATGCGTCGGGGGAAACAGCAAAACCAACACGGCAGTGATTTCGGCAGGCGCGGGTGAAACACTGTTGACCAACAATACAGGCACTGTCACCACCAGCATCACGCCCGCCTGCGTCAATGCCACCCTGACGATTGCCAAAATCAATGCCGGAGCAACTCTGGTCGCCGGACAAACCACCAGCTACACCATCACTGTGGCCAATCTTGGGCCGGGGGCAGCGGGCGGCACCACCCTGACCGACCCTGTGGCCCCCGGTTTGAGCTGCACCGTTAACCCGACTTGCGCGGCTACCCTGGGTGCCTTGTGTCCTGCCTCACTGGCGATTGCAACCCTGCAAAATCCGGGTCTGGTGATTCCCCTGTTGAACTCGGGCTCTACTGTCACGTTCGCATTGACCTGTGGGGTGACGGCGACGGGGTTTTAGCGGGCCTGTACGCGCTCATTTTTGCTGCAACCGCATGGGTATTAACCCAAGTGACATCGGGCTGTGCTCAGGCGTATCATTCAAACACTTGCAAACGCAACTGTTTGAGCTGATTTGAAGCTTACCGAGGTCCTCCATGAACGCCCCTACCCTGTCTCCTGACGAGCTGCCCCGCTGGAACCAGCCTGGCTCCAGCCGGATTCCGTTTTGGGTCTATACCGACGAGCAGTTGCACAAACGCGAACTGGACAGCATCTTTTACGGCAAGCATTGGTGCTACGTAGGACTTGAAGCTGAAATCCCCAATACAGGTGACTACAAGCTGTCTCATGTGGGTGAGCGTCAGGTCATCATGGTGCGCGACCGGGTTGCGCCCAAAGACCGGGGCACCGACACCGGGATCCGGGTGGTTGAAAACCGTTGCGCTCATCGCGGTGTGCGCTTTTGTCAGGAGCCCCATGGCACGGCCCGCAGCTTTGTGTGCCCCTACCACCAGTGGACCTACAAGCTCAATGGTGATCTGGCCGGGCTGCCATTTAAGGACGGCGTGAAAGATGGTGACGCTACCCATGGAGGCATGCCCGAAGCCTTTGACTTGAAAGACCACGGCCTGACCAAGCTGCGTGTTGCGGTGCTGCATGGCCTGGTGTTTTCCACATTCAGTGCTGATACCGAGCCGCTCGAGGACTACCTTGGTCCCAACGTGATGCCGTGGATCAACCGTATTTTTGCAGACGCAGAAACGAAGTCGGCGCGCAAGCTGACGCTGCTGGGCTACAACCGCCAGCGCATTCCGGGCAACTGGAAGCTGATGATGGAGAACATCAAGGATCCGTACCACCCGGGCCTGCTGCACACGTGGTTTGTGACGTTCGGCTTATGGCGTGCCGACCAGAAAAGCCGCATGGTGATGGATGCCCATGGCCGGCATGCGGTGATGATTTCGCGCCGCAATGAGGGCAGCGTCAGTTCCGCTACCGCAGGGGTTTCCCAGGATGTCACTGAAGGCGTGACAAGCTTCAAAGCCAACATGGCCCTGCATGACGACCGCCTGCTGGACGTGGTGCCAGAGGCGTGGTGGAAGATTGACGACCCGTCTGAACCGGGCACACACATCACGCCCACCGTGACCATGATCACCCTGTTCCCCAGCCTCATCATCCAGCAGCAGGTCAACTCGCTGAGCACCCGGCACATCGTGCCACGCGGGCAGGGGGAGTTTGACTTTGTCTGGACGCATTTTGGCTTTTCTGACGACACACCCGACATGACGCGGCGTCGCCTGCGCCAGGCCAATCTGTTTGGCCCGGCTGGCTTTGTCAGTGCCGATGATGGCGAGGTGATCGAGTTCAGTCAGGCAGGCTTCAGGCAGGCAGGTGACGCGGGCAGCACCTTGTGCGAGCTGGGCGGCACAGGTACTGAAGGCACTGAGCACATGGTGACTGAAACGTTGATTCGCAGCATGTACGCCTACTGGCGCAAGGTGATGGCGCTATGAACGCAGAACAATCGATGCTGCTGCATCATCAGGTGGATCAGCTAAACGCCGCTTATGCGGCAGCGCTTGACGCCAAGCGCTTTGACGAATGGCCGCTTTTTTTTACCGAGGACGGGCGCTACACCGTGCAGGCGCGCGAAAATTTTGACCGCGGTTTGCCGCTGGCGCTGATTGCGCTGGAAAGTCAGGGCATGATGAAAGACCGCGTTTACGGCATCACGCAAACCATCTATCACGGTCCTTACTACATGCGGCACATCATCAGTCCAGCGCGCATCACATCGCAAGGGGCTGGCGCTGTCCAAGCGGAGTCTAACTATGCGGTATTCCGCACCAAGCCGGGGGGCGTGAGTGAGGCCTACAACGTGGGCCGATACATTGACGAGATCGTGGTTGGAGACGGCGGTTTAAGGTTCAAAAGCCGGGTTTGCGTGTACGACAGCGAGTTGATACTTAACTCGTTGATCTATCCCATTTGAGCCTCGCCTGGAGGTGCCTGGCACCAGACTTTGTTAGCATGCGCACTGAATCAACAGATTCAAATGGGTTTGCACAAATACACACCTCGATAACTATTGGAGACTTTAACCATCATGAAAAAAATCACTTCCCTCCTGGCCAGTCTGTCATTGACGTGTCTTGCCAGCGTTGCCATGGCTCAAACACCGCCAGTGCCGCAGTATGGCGCTAACGTCAATCACGAACAGGCGCGCAAAGCGGTTGCCGCCGCAGTCGCCGAATCACGCAAGCTCAATTTGCCCATGGCCATCACGGTGGTTGACAACTCGGGCATGCTGGTGGCTTTTGAGCGTATGGACAACACGCAGACAGGCAGCGTGGGTGTGTCGCAAGACAAGGCCGTGTCAGCCGCCATGTACCGTCGGCCTACCAAAGTATTTCAGGATGTGCTGGCTGCGGGCGGTGCTGGCCTGCGGGTGCTGACGCTGCGCAATGCGAACGCAGTTGAAGGCGGATTACCCATTTTGGTGGACGGCAAAATCATGGGCGGTCTGGGTGTGTCGGGCGGCACGGCCGAGCAAGACGGTGCTGTGGCCAAAGCAGGCTTGGATGCCTTGACTGCCAAGTAAGCGGTCTAGGCACCGCCCACAAAAAAAGCCAGCTAGCTGGCTTTTTTTACGTCTGCTCAAACGTCAAAAAGTTTATTTTTTCTTGCCGATTTCGTTACCGATCAGCGCGCCAGCAGCTGCGCCGCCCAGGGTACCCACTGGGCCGCCCAAAACAGCGCTGCCAATAACGCCGCCAGCAACAGCGCCGACACCAGTGCCGATTTGTGCATTGGTAGGGGAAGTAGAACAGCCGGTCAGGGCGATCAGGGAAGCGGCGGCGACTGACAGTAAAAGTTTGGTGGTCATGATTGAATTCCTTTTTAGAAGTTGCAAGCTGTACGGTTTAAATGTGTTCCGACTGCTCGTGGCTTTAATTTAAGGCCTTAGTATGGCCGGGCATGTAGGAAAAAGCCTTGCTTGCGTGTACGCTTTGCGACAGTTTGTAACGCGGGTGGTTCAAGCCAGCGCCGTAAACCACTACAAAGGTCGGTTTCTGGCCAATGGTGGGTTGCGTGCAAAGTAGCGGCTCACACCTCGCATCAGCGCATCAGTCAGTTGCACTTGATACGCTTCGCTACGCAGTTTGGCTTCTTCGTCGGGGTTGCTGATAAAGGCTGTTTCTACCAGCACACTGGGTATGTCGGGTGCTTTCAGCACGGCAAAACCGGCTTGTTCGACACGCGGTTTGTGCAGCTTGCCTACGGCACCTATCTCACCCAGCATGGCACTGCCCAGTTTCAGGCTGTCGTTGATTTGCGCGGTGGTGCTCATGTCCAGCAGGGCCTTTTGGACCTGCGCGTCCTTGGCCTTGACATTCACGCCACCGACCAGGTCGGCCGAGTTTTCTTTGTCGGCCATCCAGCGTGCTGCGCTGCTCGATGCGCCCTTGTCACTCAATGCAAAAACACTGGCACCTTGCGGCCGCTCGGTAAAAAACGCATCGGCATGAATGCTGATGAACAGGTCGGCCTGCACGCGCCGTGCCTTTTGTACGCGAATGTGCAGTGGCACAAAAAAGTCTGCATCACGTGTCAGGTAGGCCCGCATGTTGGGCTGCTGGTTGATGCGGTCACGCAGGCGCAGGGCAATTTGAAGCACCACGTCTTTCTCGCGCGTGCCGCCCGGGCCCACGGCGCCGGGGTCTTCGCCGCCGTGGCCAGGGTCCAGGGCCACGATGATGAGCCTGTCGGTTTTACTTGCGGGTGGTAAGGCGGGTTCTGCCGGCTTGGTCGCAGTTGATTTGCCTGCCGGTAGGGCTGCAGGGCTGCTGGCAGGATTGCCTGATTGTCTGGCGATCAGCTCACCCAGTGGGTCAGGTGCAGCCGGTGATGCTGGCGGTGTCAGTGTCTTGTCCAGGCGAAGCTGGCTTTGGGACTTATCAGCCAGCCGTTCGGCAATCAGGGCCTCCAGCGGGTCGGCCACTTGCGTGGGGTACAGGTCAAACACCAGCCGGTACTGATAGGCGGCAACAGGCGGCAGGGTAAAGACTTGCGGCAAGATGGGCTGCTTCAAGTCAATGACCAGCCGCACGACACCCGGTGCGTTTTGCCCCACACGAATGCCCGAGATATTGGGGTCATCTGATTTGACCTTGGCAATCAGCTCGCGCAGCGCCGGGATCAGGTCAATGCCTTCAATGTCTACCGCCAGGCGGGGCGGCTCGGCAATAAAAAACTGGCGCGCCTTGATCTCGCTGTCTGACTCAATGGTCAACCTTGTGTAGTCTTTTGACGGCCAGACGCGTACCGCCACAATCGTGGCGCCGCGCGCGATGTGCTGCATGCCGAGCAGCAACACCAGACTACCTGACTGCAAAAGGTCACGTCGTTTCATGGCAGAAGTCTAGCGCCTGCATCTGTCAGTGCCGTTAATGTGACGCTGCGGGTATCTGAATCTGCGGTGTCAATGGCGATCACCAAATCAGCTTGCGGAATGTGCGGCCCGGCGTGGGCTGTCCATTCGGCCAGCTTCAGGCCGGGGCTGGCAAACAGCTCACGAAACCCCGCTTCTTCCCATTCGTCTGGGTCATTGAAGCGGTAAAAGTCAAAATGCCAGATGTTCAAACCACTGGCCAGCTCGTAAGGCTCCACCACCGCATAGGTGGGGCTTTTGATGCGGCCCTGAACGCCAAGCGCTCCCAGAAGGTGGCGCACAAAAGTGGTTTTGCCAGCGCCCAGGTCACCACGCAACTCAATGAACGCATTGAGCAGGGCGGGTCGCGCCGCCAGCGTTGTGGCAAATGCCTGGGTGGCATCCTCGTTGGGCCAAACAATACTTTTTACAATCATGGCGTGAATAAAGATAAATCCGGGGATGAATCAAGGTTGGTCCAGCACATCGAGGCATGGGCGCGCGAACTCGGATTTTCGCAAATTGGTATTGCAGGTGTTGACTTGTCGTCTGCAGAACCCGGATTATCGGCGTGGCTGGCTGCAGGCTTTCATGGCGAGATGCATTACATGGCGTCGCATGGGCTTAAAAGAGCCCGGCCCGTAGAGCTGATACCGGGCACGGTCAGTGTCATCACAGCCCGCATGGACTATCTGCCGGCCAGCACCCCGGACGACTGGCAAGCCGTCGAATTCAGCCGCCTGCAAAGGCCCACAGAGGCGGTTGTTTCAAGCTACGCCAGGGGCCGGGACTACCACAAGGTGATGCGCAGCCGCCTGCAAAAACTGGGCGAAAAAATCGCCACCCATGTTCAGCCGCTGGGCCACCGCGCTTTCACAGACTCTGCCCCCGTGCTGGAGGCTGAGCTGGCCTCCAAAAGCGGCCAGGGCTGGCGCGGCAAACACACGCTGGTGCTGAACCGTGAGGCCGGGTCAATGTTCTTCCTGGGTGAAATTTATATCGACATCGCCCTGCCGCTAAGCGCGCCGGTCACGCCACATTGCGGCAGTTGTACGGCCTGCATTGACGTGTGCCCGACCCAGGCCATCGTTGCACCGCATCAGCTGGATGCGCGGCGTTGCATCTCCTATTTGACGATCGAGCACGCCGGCCCCATCCCCCTTGAACTCAGGCCACTGATCGGCAACCGTATTTACGGCTGCGACGATTGCCAGTTGGCTTGCCCGTGGAACAAATTTGCCCAGCGCAACGCCTTGCCAGACTTTGACGAACGGCAGGGCCTGACAGGCCAGCAACTGGTGACGCTGTTTGCATGGACTGAGGAAGAGTTTTTAAAGCACACCGAAGGCAGTGCGATACGCCGCATTGGCCACCAGCGCTGGCTGCGCAACATTGCGGTGGCCATCGGCAATGCGCTGCGCAGCAAAAACGATGCACAACTACGGGGCGCATTGCAAAAACGGCTCGAAAGTGCTGAAAATGTGCTTTTTGAACATATAAATTGGGCTCTAGACCAATGAATGCGTGCGCGAGCAGCTCCTGAAAAAGGAGCATCCAAATTACCGCAACGCACCCAGCACGCCCAGTGCAAACGGCAAACTCACCACCCCCAGCAGGGTTGACAGCGTGACCAACCCGGCCACGTAGCCACCGTTGTAGCCCATGCGTGCCGCCAGCACGTAGGCGCTCGACGCAGTAGGCAAAGCCGAGAACGCCAGCAAGATGGTGGTTTGCGCTGGCGACAGATTAAACAGCCTGGCCAGCACCAGCCCCACCACGGGCGTCAACAGGTGGCGTATCGACAGTACGGCAACAGCCAGTGTCTTGGCCTGCGACAAATGGGAAAACTGCATGCCAGCGCCTGCAGCCATCAGGCCCAGCGCGAGCGATGCTGCGCCTATGCGGGTGACGGTCGGCTCCAGCCAGACGGGCAGGGTAAAGCCCAGCATGTTGGCGACCAGCCCGGTGGCGGTTGCAATGATGAGCGGGTTGCGCAGCAACTCGCGTCCAAAGCCGCTCTGGTTGTGCCGAGCCATGGGCCAGACGGCCGCCATGTTGAACATGGGCACGCACACACCTATCAGCACCGATATCAGCAGCAGGCCCTCCGCGCCCGCCAGCCGGTCGGCCAGCGCCAGCCCAATAAAAGAGTTGAACCGGAAAGCCACCTGTGCGCTGGCGGCGTGCTCGCGCCGGTCAATGCGCTGGCCCAGCCAGGGCAGGTAGGGCAGGCTATAAGCCATGGCAATGGCTGCCAGGCCCATCAGCAGTCCTGCGCCAATCAAGCTGGAGGCAGCGACCAGGTCCAGCGGGCTTTTCACAATCGAATGGAACAGCAGCACGGGAAATAAGAAGTAATACACCAGGCTTTCCACCTGCTCCCAGACGGTTCGGTTCAAGGCGGTGTAGCGGCAGACCAGGTAGCCGCAGATGATGAGTGAGAAGTCGGGAAAGAGAAGTTGGGCGTAGTTCACTGTCCAAGAATAACCTTAAAAAAAGGTCTTCCTCGGGTTTGCCCTTATGCGTAATCCACAGGCCAAATCGTTAACGCAACACGTACCATTGAGATTGTTTTTATTCAGAAGGATTTGATCATGCAACGTCGCTTTTTATTGACCCTGTCCGCATTGGCACTGGCCTCTGGCGCTGTGCTGGCCCAAGGCTACCCCAACAAGGTCATCAAACTGCAAGTTCCTTTTGCGCCTGGCGGCACGACCGACATCGTGGGCCGCGTGATTGCTGAGCCCTTGGGCAAGGTGCTGGGGCAGACGGTGGTGGTTGAAAACAAGGCCGGCGGCGGTGGTGTGGTGGGCGCGACAGAGCTGTCGCGGTCTGCTCCTGATGGCTACACGCTGGGCGTAGCGACGGTGTCTACGACGGCGGCCAATCCGGCCATCAACTCGAAAATCACCTACAACACGCTGACTGACTTCACACCCATCATCAACATTGCGGCTACGCCTAACCTGATTGCGGTGCACCCCAGCTTTCCAGCCAAAAACTACAAAGAGTTCATCGCTGAAGTCAAAAAGAATCCGGGCAAGTATTCGTACTCTTCGTCTGGTACAGGCGGCATTGGCCACCTGCAAATGGAACTTTACAAAAATCTGAGCGGCACCTTTATCACGCACATCCCTTACCGTGGCGCAGGCCCCGCGCTTAACGACACGGTGGCGGGTCAGGTCAACATGATTTTTGACAATATTCCATCCGCCTTGCCTTTCATCCAGCAAAAGCGCCTGATCCCGATTGCCGTGGCCGCCCCCCAGCGTCTGGCCGTGCTGCCGGATGTGCCCACCTTCAAGGAATTGGGCCTGGAGCCGGTCAACCGCATGGCCTACTACGGCATCACCGGCCCCAAGGGCTTGCCGAAAGAAGTGGTGGACAAAGTCAACGCAGGCGTTAAAAAAGCGCTGGAAGACCCGGCCGTCCGCAAGCGTATTGAAGACACGGGCTCTATCGTGATTGGCAACACGCCAGAGCAGTTCACCGCGCAAATCAAGGCCGAGTACGAGGTCTACAAAAAAGTGGTGGAGTCTGCCAAGCTCAGGCTCGAATAACTTCTGCACCTGCCTCTTTAAAAAAGCCGCTTTTTGGAGCGGCTTTTTTGTTATAGTTGTCTGATGAAATCCCACAGCCAATCCAGCATCGACAGCTTCATTGATGCGCTGTGGCTTGAAGATGGTTTAAGCAAAAACACGCTGGCAGCCTACCGGCGCGACCTGTCTTTGTACGCGGCCTGGCTGGCTGAGGACGCCCAGGGCCAGCGCAGTCTTGACCAGACCATGGAGCCCGACCTGAACGGTTATTTTTCAGCCCGGCACAGCGTGACCAAGGCCACCTCTGCCAACCGCCGCCTGACGGTGTTCAAACGCTACTTTCGCTGGGCACTGCGTGAGAGGTTCATCGCCGCCGACCCCACCATGAAGCTGCAGTCAGCCAGGCAGGCCCTGCGTGTGCCCAAGGTGATGAGCGAGGCCCAGGTTGAAGCACTGCTGGCCGCGCCGAGTGATGAAACACCGCTGGGCCAGCGCGACCGCGCCATGCTGGAGCTGATGTACGCCAGCGGCCTGCGCGTCAGCGAGCTGGTCGGGCTGAAGACCTTTCATCTGAGCCTGAATGAAGGTGTGCTGCGCGTGATAGGCAAGGGCAACAAAGAGCGGCTGGTGCCCTTTGGCCAGCTGGCACGCGAGGCTATCGTGCGCTACATCAAGGAAGGGCGGCCAGACATTTTGAAAGGCCAACAAACCGATGACCTGTTCGTCACCAGCCATGGCCATGGCATGAGCCGGGTGATGTTCTGGATGCTGGTGAAAAAGTACGCGGTGGTTGCAGGTATCACGTCGCCCCTGTCCCCACACACCCTGCGCCACGCCTTTGCCACGCATCTGCTCAACCACGGGGCTGACCTGCGCGCCGTGCAAATGCTGCTCGGCCATGCCGATATCTCAACCACCACGATTTACACCCACGTGGCACGTGAGCGGCTGAAGAAAATTCTGGAAGAAAACCACCCCAGAGGCTGATGTCACCTCGTCAATTCGACTGTTCAACAGTACATGTAGCTGCGGTTAAAAGGATATGACGTGGCCACGTTGGCGCGCGGCTTGATGGCCAGCAACTGGTGCAGTGACAGCCAGCCTTGCTCAAAACACATGGCGCTGCCCGCCAGGTACAGGCGGTAGGCGCGCAGGGTTTTTTCTGCCTGCGCAGCATCGGAGTCCAGCGCCAGGATGCGGCGCGCCTCTTCCAGCCGAGCCTCCAGCGCGTTAGACCAATCCCACAGCGTACGGGCATAGTGCGGGCGAAGGTTCTCTGCATCGACCAGCTCAAGCCCCCCGCGCGCCATGTGCTCCAGCATGGCGCTGACGTGCAGCAACTCACCACCGGGGAAGATGTATTTTTCAATAAAGTCACCCATGCCTGCGCCCAATTGCCGATTTTCAAGCCCCCCCGCGGTGATGCCGTGGTTCATCACCAGCCCGTCGGGCGCAAGCAGGCTCATGATTTTTGAGAAGTAGGCGGTCATGTTGGCGTGGCCCACATGCTCAAACATGCCAACAGAAGAAATTTTGTCGAAAGGCAAAAGATGCTCGCCTACCGTCATGTCCCGGTAGTCGCGCAGCTCTACCGCCACGCGGTGAGCCAAGCCTTTTTTTGCAATCAATTGCTGCAAGTGATAGTGCTGGTTTCTTGACAGGGTGATACCGGTCGCTTGCACGCCATAGTGCTCGGCCGCCCAGAGCAGCAGTGCGCCCCAGCCACAGCCGATATCAAGAAATCGCTCGCCAGGCTTGAGCATCAGTTTGCGGCAAATCAGATCAAGCTTGTTTTCTTGTGCTGTTGCCAGGGTGGCCGATGTATCTGCCAGGTCGCTGTAATAAGCACACGAATACACCTGACGCGGGTCAAGCCACAGCGCGTAAAACGCGTCCGACACATCGTAGTGAAACTGTATTTGTGCGGCATCTTTGCCCGGCGTGTGTGCCGCCAGCGACTTGGCACGGTGCAGCAGATGCGACCACCAGTGCGTGTCGCTTTCAACGGGATTGCCCGGCAGCAGGCGAGTGACGGCACCGACGATGTCTCGCATGGTGCCTTCAAGTTGCAGCTTGCCTTCTACGTAGTCTTCAGCCAGTGCACCGATTTGCCCGGCCTTGAGGCGGGCCATGCTCGACCAGTCGGAAAAGCTCAGTTTGACGGACGCGTTTGGCGCTCCCAGCAGTTGACCGTGTGGCAACTGTATGGCCAGATCGGCTGGCAACATGCTTGTTTGCGAGCTGAGATTTGACACCCGATGCGAGATCATGTGCGTGCTCCTTTGCAACAAGGAATAAGCATAGACCTGATTTGGGGGATTTGTCTATTGCAAAATGCCGCTTGCCCAGCTTCACGCCACTGCAGACGTTGCGTCAGCGCAGTCAGGCGTGCCGTCAGGCGTTCAGTTGCAGCAACGCCAGTTCTGCATCCTCAAATCCCGCAGCTAGCCTTGCCCCCAGATTCAATGGCCCCTTGATGCGCGGTGCGCCGTATTGCTTTGCCAGCAACGCGTAGGTAGCCACGGGATCCATGTCGCGCTGGGTACAAAGGTAGCGGTACCAGTGATTGCCGATTGCTACGTGCCCAATCTCATCGCGCAAAATAACATCGAGGATTTCCACCGCACGCAGCGCATAGGGTGTACCCACTTTGCGCAGCTTGGCCTGCATCGGTGGGGTCGCGTCCAGCCCACGCGCCTCCAGCGTGCGCGGCACCAGCGCCATCCGGGCCAGCACGTCTGATTTGGTTTTTTCGGTCATATCCCACAAGCCTGTGTGCGCAGCAAAGTCGCCGTAGTCATAGCCCATGCCTTGCAGGTGCGCGCGCAGAAGACTGTAGTGATGTGCTTCCTCGGCTGCTACCGTCAGCCAGTCCAGGTAATACTGTCGCGGCAGCCCGTCAAAGCGCCAGATCGCATCCAGCGCCAGATTGATGGCGTTGAACTCAATGTGCGTGACGGCGTGCAGCAGCGCGGCCAGGCCTTCGGTGGTGAAAGGGGAGCGCTTGGGCACGTCGAGGTGCGAACGCAGTTCAGGCCTGGCAGGGCAGCCAGGGATGCCATAGGTTTCGGGGTGCATTGCTGCATTTGCTATTAAAAGCGTAGCTGCTTGCGCATGTATCCATTGGGTTTGAGTTACTTTTTTATCAGGATCTGGCTCTAAAAGTGCTTCCAGAGCGAGTTTTCGGAGCTCTGGCGTGTCTGCAAAGGTCGTCATGGCGCAATTGTCGGCCATCCTTACAATCGATGTCACTCCTTTTTCAAGTCGCTCACGTACACACTATGGCCATCTATCAGCTCGACGATCTCAAACCAGACCTTCACCCCACTGCCTGGGTCGCAGACAACGCGCAGGTCATGGGCAGCGTCAGGCTCGCTGAAGACACCAGTGTCTGGTTTGGTGTGGTCATGCGTGGAGACACCTCGACCATCACCGTCGGCAAAGGCTCCAACGTGCAGGACAACAGCGTCTTGCATGCCGACGAAGGCATGCCGCTGGTGATTGGCGAGGGCGTCACGGTAGGTCATCAGGTCATGCTGCATGGCTGCACGGTAGGCAACAACTCGCTCATCGGCATTGGTGCCATCGTGTTGAACCGCGCCAAAATTGGTAATAACTGCCTGGTGGGCGCAGGCGCGCTGGTGACGGAGGGTAAAGAGTTCCCTGATGGCTCGATGATCATCGGCAGCCCGGCCAAAGCCGTCCGAATGCTGTCGCCCGAGCAGATAGAGGGTTTAAAAATGAGCGCGAAGCACTATGTAGACAATGCGAACCGCTACAAAGCCGGGCTTAAAAAGCTGGCTTGAACCTAAACCGAATCAATGTCTGAATTACACAAATTTATTTTCGATGGCTTGCCGGTACGCGGCATGCTGGTGCGCCTGACTGACTCGTGGCAGGAGATTTTGAAGCGTCGCCAGGCCGCTGGCGGCTACCCGGTGGAGGTGATGCATTTGCTTGGCGAGATGACGGCCGCAGGTGCGCTGATGCAAGGCAACATCAAGTTCAATGGCGCGCTAATTTTGCAGATTTTTGGCGATGGTCCGGTCAAGCTGGCGGTAGCTGAAGTGCAGCCCAACCTGAACCTGCGCGCTACCGCTACCGTCACGGGCGATGTTGATCATGGCAGCACCTTGAGCCAGCTCGTCAACGTCAACAACGAGGGCCGCTGCGCCATCACGCTGGACCCCAAAGACAAGCTGCCCGGCCAGCAGGCCTACCAGGGCGTGGTGCCATTGTTTAATGACAGCCGTGAAAAAATTGAAAACATCAGCGAGGTGCTGGAGCACTACATGCTGCAAAGCGAGCAGCTCGACACCAAGCTGATTCTGGCGGCAGATGGCCACGTGGCGGCTGGCTTGCTGATTCAGCGCCTGCCCGTCAAAGGGCAGGGCAATCTGGAGGGCAAAATGGACAGCGATGCCAATGAAGACCAGATTGGCAAAAACGAGGATTACAAGCGCATTTCATTGCTGGCGTCCACACTCAAGCGCGATGAATTATTGACGCTCGATGCCGACACCATCTTGCACCGGCTGTTTTGGGAAGAACCCATCACGCGCTTTGAAGTGCTGCAGCCCAGCTTTGCCTGCAGTTGCTCCCGCGAGCGCGTCGCCAACATGCTGCGTGGCCTGGGCGCAGAGGAAGTTGAAAGCGTGATTGCCGAGCGCGGC
>JANNYZ010000145.1:0-10403 GCA_031410335.1 Polaromonas sp.
GGCTAACTACCTGTCGCATCGCCCCTGCGACGTGACGATGCCGCGCAGGTCACTGGCCCAGGTCTGGGCCGTCGCGTCAAACTGGATGCGTTCACTGTCAACCGATGTCAGGATGGTGGTGCCCTGGATGTTGAAGGCATACACCGCTACGCCGTCAATCTGCACCGCACGCACACCGCTGGCATCAAACTCAACCTCGACCGTGCGCTGCCAGATGCTGCGGGCTGGCAGATAAAAAGCGTTGCAGGTCCAGCGAGCAACGCCAGGCGCGACAGACGGAGCTGGTTGCGCGTGGGCGTTCGAAAAAAACAGCAGCATGGCCGCTGCGGTGGTGAAGGGCTTCAGATTCATCATCCGGGTTTTGAATCGGGCGGAGGGGAAAAGTTTGGATTTTTAGAGATCAAACCGCTAAAAACCTGCTAAAAACCCGATTTTAGGGTGCCAAATCGGCCTTCAGACCAATGGATACATGCGCAAGCAGCTCCTGAATTGATAGCATTCATCATTCAACTCCACGCGCCTTGAACTGCGCCAGCACATGCCCGGCGACCAGCTCGGGCTGCTCTTCGTGAGCCAGATGGCCCAAACCGGGCAAGCTGACCAGTTGCGGAGCCGCAGCGACGGACGACGTGGGCCACAAAGCCACCAGCCGGTCAGCCTGCCGGGGCGGCACGGTGTGGTCCTGGCTACCCACGAGGAGGCTGAGCGGCGCTGCCAGGCGCGGCAAATCCATCGCCAGTTGCGGCAGGTCCCAGTTGGCCATCATGCCCAGCGCACCTGCGGCATGTCCGGGGTTGCTGACCAGCTGGCCATACAGGGCCATGCCTTCGGCGTCCAGGCGGGAGCCGGTGCTGGCTATCAGCTTTTGCAAGACGCTGGGGTGTGTGGCCTGCCAAGCAAACAGCGAGGGCACAAAGGGCAGCGCCGACATCAGCTTGGCCACCGGCGAAAACACCTGCCCTGCCAGACCGCCCAGCGGCTGCAGGGCACCGTTGATGCTGACGATGTGCTGCGGACGGGTCCAACCGTCGAGCGTCATGCGTACCGCCAGCGCAGCACCAGCTGAATGGCCCATCAGCAGCGCGGGGCTGATATCGAGCGCGGCCAGTAACTCGCCAATCGCTTTGGCCATGCCGGGCAAGGACATCTGCCAGGCGGCAGAACCGCCTGCCGGCATGTCGGTGAAAGCATGGCCGGGCAGGTCCAGCGACAGCACGTTGAAATGCGGTGTAAGTAAGGGAGCAAGCCCGCGCCAGGAATGGGTGGATGCGCCAGTGCCGTGAATGAGCAGGGCGGTGGGCGCGTGGGTCAGGGCTGAATCAAACTGCTGGTTTTCAAAATACTGAATATGCCAGCGCAGCCCGGCGGCGCGCACAAAGCGGCTGTGCGCGCGGTGCGGCCAGTGCTTGCCGTCACGCTCCCATTGCAGGCGCTGGGTCATGACGTCCGCATGCTCATCGCGCTACTTTGCCGCTACGCTGGCCAACTGCACCACCCGTGACACTGCCTGTGCACCGGCATAAGGCAGCGGCACATAGGCCGCCCCCATCTCGGTGGCCAGCACCTGCGCGGCGGCCTGGGGCTGAGGCGAGGTGTCGAGCAGCAAGGCGGTGATGCCCGACAGACGCAACTGGCGCGCGGCGCTGCTTGCATCGTCAGCAGCTTTGGCGCGGCCCGGTGAGCCGTCACGTGCAATGTTGCCGCGCCCGTCGGTCAGCAGCACGATGATGGGGGTTTCGCCCCGGCGACTGATCTGCTCGGCCAGCTCGCGCGCGGCATCAATGGCGGTGGCCAGCGGCGTGCCGCCACCACCGGGCAGACCGGCCAGACTGCGCTTGGCACGCGCCAGTGAGCGGGTGGGCGGCAGCAGCAGCTCGGCGGCCTTGCCGCGAAAAGCCAGCACCGCCACACGGTCACGCCGCACGTAGCAGTCGGCCAGCAACAGTTCGACAGCGCCCTTGGCTTCTGCCAGACGGTTGAGCGCTGACGAACCCGATGCGTCGACCACAAACAGCGTGGTGGTCTGGCCGACCTGTTTGAAGCGGGTGACATGGAAATCTTCACGCCGGACGTGAATACGCTTGTGTGTCGCGCCTTCTGGTGTCGGATTTTGACGCTCACGCAGTTTTTGCCACGGTGCGGCTGCGCGCAGGGTTTCGATCACATTCAGTCGTGCACCCGCGCGCGGCTCGCCGCGCCTGGCACCCATCGGTCTGCCGCGTGTCTGGCTTTTTTGCACAGCACCAGAGCGGCCCGCAGCCTGGGCACGCGCTTTGGCAGCCTGGCCCACTTGCAGCGCGGCCAGCAGGCCAGCGGGAATGGCAGCCTGTGCGGCTTCGAGCACGTTGTCAGCCAGCGCTTCGCTGTTATTGAGGTCAGCCTCTTCTTCAGGTGGTGGCTCGTCAGGCGGTGGGCACTGGTCGGTGTTTTCGTCGGGCGTGTCTTGTGGTTCTGGTGGCTCCGCCGTTGTTTCGTCTGGTTCTTGTTGTTCGTCGGGTTGTTCGCTGGGCTCTTGCGCCTGTGGCAGTTGTGTAGCACGCGGTGCGAGCACTAACTTTGCCGCCAGCGCTGCATGCACTTCAGTCACGTCAAGCACGCCATCAAGCGCGGCTGCACATCGCGCAGCCTTGAGTGCAAACAACGGTGCACGCAGCGAGTACACACCCAATGCCAAAGCAGCAGCGCACAGGGCCTGCACAATGTCCTCAGATGCTGTGACCTTGGGCAAAATAGCTCTGGCCTTGGCAATGTCTTGGGCTGTCCAGTCGTGTACCGCATCGCTTGGGGAGGATGGTTGGAGCTGTACCAAAAACGCCAGTCTGTCGAGCAGCGCTGTGGGCACTTGCTCATCGTCACCCATGCCTTCGTCCAGCGCCACCACGCCCAGGCGCGCCGGCAGCCTGAGCACCAGGCCATCGCGCTCAATCGCCACTTCTTGTGTGTCCAGCACTGCGGCCAGCCGCGCGGCGGTACCCAGCGGCACGCGCTCAGCCATGGCCAGCACCACCACGCCGCCATCTGCATGCGCCAGCACACCCTGCTGGGCGATGGGCCGGCCTGCGCTGAGCGTTGCGCCTAAATCGAGGCCACCCAGCAAGGCTGCGTCGTTGATATTGAGCGGGATGCGACGCTGTGGTGTGCCTGCTGGCAACAGATTTTTAAGAAGCGTCAGCCATTCGTCTCGCGGCAAGCTGGCGGATGCCCGTAGCGACACGCCGCCTAAGCCGCACGGGTCAACAGCAAACAGCGCTGCTGCCGTTGAACTCATCACGAACCCATTAATTCAGCGACAGCGCGCTCGACCCGAACACTGGAACCCGAGTCATCCAGCGGGTTACGGCGCAGGCGATGGCGCAGCGCGGGGGCAGCAATGCGTTTGAAGTGCCCATCTGTGATGGCCGCATCGCCTTGCAGCGCGGCATAGGCGCGTGCAGCCCGAATCAGCGTCAGGTCGCCGCGCAGGCCATCCGTCCCCAGAGCCATGCACAGCTGAGCAGCGCGCTCACGGGCCGCATCGCTGATTTGCACGGTATCGAGCCGCGTGCGGCCTGCCACGATGCGTTTTCGGGTTTTTTCGTCTTCCTTTTTCCACTGCTCGATAAAAGCCACCGGGTCTTGCTCAAACGCATCACGGCGCTTGACCACTTCAACACGACCCGCCAAATCCGTGGGTGTTTTGACTTCAACCGACAGACCAAAACGGTCCAGCAGCTGCGGGCGCAATTCCCCTTCTTCAGGGTTGCCGCTACCCACGAGCACAAAGCGCGCCGGATGGCGAACGCTAAGGCCTTCCCGCTCCACCACGTTCTCACCGGACGCCGCCACGTCAATCAGCAGATCCACTAGATGGTCTTCAAGCAAATTGACTTCGTCGATGTACAGAAAACCGCGATTGGCACGCGCCAGCAGCCCGGGGTCAAAGGCTTTGACGCCCTGCGACAAAGCTCGCTCCAAATCTAGGGCACCCACCACGCGGTCTTCCGTTGCGCCTAGCGGCAAATCCACCACCGGTACCGTGATCAAGTGGCTTTTAAGCGGTGTTTTGCTAGCTGTAGCGCCTTCGGCAACATAGGGATTGGCCGGGTCACTGTTGTAGGCGCAGCCAACAACAGCGCGCATTTTGGGAAGCAGCGCAGCGAGTGCACGCACAGCGGTTGACTTGCCCGTGCCGCGATCACCAAACACCAGAATGCCGCCAATAGCCGGATCAACAGCAGCGATCAAAATCGCCAGCTTCATCTCATCCTGGCCCACGATCGCTGAAAAGGGAAATGCAATTGCCATAGTCATCAAAGTATATTGCGGCAATGCATCAAAGCATCTGCGTGTTTGCCTCAATGGCTCTGCGTTTAACGCTGTCCACAACGCAAAACGCCTACATGAAGTAGGCGTTTTGGTCTGGCTTGGTTGACCAGAAATTTGGTTGCGCGGGCAAGATTTGAACTTACGACCTTTGGGTTATGAGCCCAACGAGCTACCAGGCTGCTCCACCGCGCGGTATTTCCCGATTATAGCTTATTCCGCCTTCACCGCTTCAGCAGTAGTGGCATCCACATCAGGACGGTCCACCAGCTCAACTAGCGCCATCGGTGCGTTGTCACCCACACGGAAACCCATTTTCAAAATGCGGGTGTAACCGCCTGGACGGGCTTTGTAGCGCGGGCCCAGCTCCGCAAACAACTTGACCACCATGTCGCGGTCACGCAGACGATCAAACGCCAGGCGTTTGTTGGCCAGCGTTGGCGTCTTGGCCAGCGTGATCATGGGCTCAACCACGCGGCGCAATTCCTTGGCTTTGGGCAAAGTTGTTTTGATGGCTTCGTGCTGCAGCAGCGAGTTCATCATGTTGCGCAGCATGGCGAGGCGGTGCTCGCTGGTGCGGTTGAGTTTACGTATTCCGTGTCCGTGGCGCATGATAGTTTTCCTTTTTTGATTTCAAGCAGCCGTATCAGGTACTGCTCGTAGCGTCATTCTTTTTTAAGGAATGAAATTTCTTTAGTGTTTATCGAGGCCAGCAGGTGGCCAGCTTTCAAGGCGCATCCCCAGCGTCAAGCCGCGTGATGCAAGTACTTCCTTGATTTCGTTGAGCGATTTACGGCCCAGGTTCGGTGTTTTGAGCAGCTCGTTTTCAGTCCGCTGGATCAGGTCGCCGATGTAGTAAATATTTTCAGCTTTCAGGCAATTGGCAGAACGAACTGTCAGTTCGAGTTCATCGACTGGGCGCAGCAAGATCGGGTCAAACTGCTGCGAGCTGCGCTGTACAGGTGCATTGAAATCGGGCAACTCATTACCTTCAAGCTGCGCAAATACCGCCAATTGCTCCACCAGAATTTTGGCAGAAGCACGCACTGCATCTTCGGCGGTGACGGCACCGTTGGTCTCAATCTCGAGCACCAGCTTATCCAGATCGGTCCGCTGTTCAACACGAGCGCTTTCAACCGTATAACTGACCCGCTTGACAGGCGAGAACGAAGCGTCCAAAACAATTCGACCAATTGATTTTGTCGACTCGTCACCATAGCGGCGGATATTGCCTGGCACATAACCACGGCCATTTTCCACCTTGATCTGCATATCAATCTTGCCGCCCTGCGACAAGTTCACAATCACGTGCTCAGGATTGATGATTTCCACATCATGAGGCGTCTGAATATCAGCAGCCGTCACGGGGCCAGCGCCGTCTTTGCGCAGACTCAGGGTGACTTCGTCGCGGTTATGGAGTTTGAACACCACGCCCTTGAGGTTCAGCAAAATATTGACAACATCTTCCTGCACGCCGTCGATCGATGAATACTCGTGCAATACGCCGGCAATCGTGACCTCGGTGGCCGCGTGACCAACCATGGACGACAACAAAACACGGCGCAGGGCATTGCCCAACGTGTGGCCGTAGCCGCGCTCGAAGGGTTCCAGCGTCACTTTTGCGCGGTTCGCGCTCAGTTGCTCAACATTAATAGTTTTTGGTTTCAGTAAATTAGTCTGCATGCAATCTTCCTCTCAATACCCTCGGTTCGTTACACCGATAAGGCCGACGACGTGAAACACACGTCGCAGGAACGAAATTAGCGTGAGTACAACTCGACGATCAACGATTCGTTGATGTCGGCTGCGAACTCGTCACGGTCTGGCACTTTCTTGAACGTGCCTTCGCCTTTGTCAATGCTCACATCCACCCAGGATGGCATGCCAACTTGCGTTGCGAGTTGCAGAGCCTCTGCAACACGGGTCTGCTTTTTAGACTTGTCGCGCACAGCGATGACGTCACCAGCCTTGACCATGTACGAAGGAATATTGACTGAACCGCCATTGACCACGATGGCCTTGTGCGACACCAACTGACGCGCTTCAGCGCGAGTTGAGCCAAAACCCATGCGGTAAACCACATTGTCAAGACGCGACTCAAGAATGAAAAGCAGGTTGGCACCGGTGTTGCCTTTGCGGCGATCAGCCTCTTCAAAGTAACGGCGGAACTGCTTCTCCAGCACACCGTACATGCGCTTGACCTTCTGCTTCTCACGCAATTGAAGACCGAAGTCTGATGTGCGGGTGCCAGAAGTGCGACCATGCTGACCCGGCTTGGAGTCAAACTTGGCTTTGTCAGCGATAGCGCGGCGGGCGCTTTTTAAGAATAAGTCCGTACCTTCACGGCGGGACAATTTGGCCTTGGGGCCGAGGTAACGTGCCACTTGAATTTCCTTTTGTCATCTGCTGCATCGCTGCAGGAGCCTTCGGCTTGAACTTTACAGTTTGCTTACCGGCGGTGGGCTTTAGTAAAACGTTTTCGCGACGCACCACTTTGTACAAGCGGTACCTCGCAAAACAGCGAAATTAAATACGGCGGCGCTTCTGTGGGCGGCAACCGTTGTGCGGCACTGGTGTGACGTCAGCAATCGAGTTAATGCGAATGCCAAGCGCGCCAAGAGCACGAACCGACGATTCACGTCCAGGGCCTGGTCCTTTGATTTCAACATCAAGGTTCTTGATGCCCTGCTCAATGGCAGCACGGCCGGCGACTTCTGAAGCTACCTGAGCTGCAAAAGGCGTTGACTTACGCGAGCCTTTGAAGCCCTGCCCACCAGACGATGCCCATGACAAGGCATTGCCTTGACGATCGGTGATCATGATGATGGTGTTGTTAAACGATGCATGCACGTGTGCAATGCCATCGGCAACGTTCTTGCGAACTTTTTTGCGGACGCGCTGCGCAGCCGTGTTGTTTTGTGCTTTTGCCATGTGTCTTTACCTATTAACCAAGTATCTATTACTTATTTCTTCAACGACGCTGCGGCCTTGCGCGGACCCTTGCGGGTGCGAGCGTTGGTACGCGTGCGCTGACCACGCATGGGAAGACCACGGCGATGACGGAAACCGCGGTAGCAGCCGATGTCCATCAAACGCTTGATGTTCATCGTAGTTTCGCGACGCAAGTCACCTTCAATCGTGAACAGAGCGATCTGGTCACGAATTTTTTCCAGATCACCGTCCGTCAGGTCTTTGACCTTTTTGGAGTACGCAATCTCACAAGCTTCGCAAATTTTGCGAGCACGCGTGCGCCCAATGCCAAAAATAGCGGTCAAGCCGATTTCAGCGTGCTGCTGCGGCGGAATATTGATACCAGCGATACGAGCCATATGAATCCTCTAAAACTCTTGAAATCAGCCTTGACGCTGTTTGTGGCGTGGGTCTGTGCAGATCACGCGAACGACGCCCTTGCGACGAATAACTTTACAGTTGCGGCAAATTTTCTTGACCGAAGCTGAAACTTTCATGTCTTTTCTCCTAAAACTTAAAACTATTTAGCCGCCGAGCGTCGTTTTGAAGTTTGCTTTTTTAAGCAACGACTCGTACTGCTGCGACATCATGTAATTCTGAACCTGCGCCATGAAATCCATAGTCACCACAACAATAATCATCAACGATGTGCCGCCAAAATAAAACGGCACGTTGTATTTCAAAATAAGGAACTCAGGCAGCAAACACACAAACGTGATGTACACCGCGCCAGCCAGCGTTAAACGAACGAGAATCTTGTCGATGTAACGCGCTGTCTGGTCGCCTGGACGAATACCCGGAATGAAGGCGCCACTCTTTTTCAAGTTGTCCGCTGTCTCGCGACTATTGAAAACCAACGCCGTGTAGAAAAAACTGAAAAACACAATTGCACTGGCATACAGCAACACATAAATAGGCTGCCCTGGCGTTAAAGTGCCAGCAATATCCTTCAACCAGCGCATGCTTTCACCGCTGCTGAACCAACCCACAACAGTTGCCGGCAACAAAATAATAGAGGACGCGAATATTGGTGGGATCACGCCGGCCATGTTCAACTTTAGTGGCAAGTGAGAAGACTGCCCGCCGTAAACCTTGTTACCCACCTGACGCCTTGCGTAATTCACCAGAATTTTGCGCTGACCGCGCTCAACAAACACCACAAAGTAGGTGACCAACACAACAACGGCGATGATGACAATGGCCACCAGGATACTCATGGCACCGGTACGAATCAGCTCCAGCAAACCACCAACCGCACTAGGCAGGCCAGCAGCAATCCCCGCAAAAATCAGTATTGAAATTCCATTACCCAAACCGCGCTCGGTAATTTGCTCGCCCAACCACATTAAAAACATGGTGCCAGCCGTCAAGCTGACCACAGCCGTCATGCGAAAACCAAAACCAGGCACGAGCACCAAACCAGGTGAACTTTCTAACGCCACAGCAATACCAATAGATTGAAACAGGGCCAGACCCAAGGTACCGTAGCGGGTGTACTGTGTAATTTTGCGCCGACCACTTTCACCTTCTTTTTTCAACTGCTCGAATGTCGGCAAGACATACGTGAGCAACTGCATGATGATGGAAGCGGAAATATAAGGCATGATGCCCAAAGCAAAAACCGTGAACCGCGACAGCGCGCCACCAGAAAACATATTGAATAAATTCAATATGCCGCCCGACTGCCCTTTAAACAACTCTTTCAACTGCCCAGGATCAATACCCGGCACCGGAATGTGCGCGCCAACGCGATACACGACCAATGCCAACAGCAAAAAGATCAGGCGATTGCGCAGGTCACCGAACTTGCCGGTTTTTGCAATTTGAGCCGCGTTGGTTGCCACAGATTAATCCGTCAATACTTTATGAATTCAAACAGGCGCAGAAACCGTACCGCCAGCCGCTTCGATCATCGCTTTTGCACCAGCCGTTGCGCCAATGCCGTTCAGCTTGACCGCTTTGGTCAATGTGCCCGACTTGATAACTTTGACGTTCTTGACCAACTGACCAACCAGGCCAGCAGTTTTCAGCGCCAGTAAATCAACCTCAGGCAAACCGAGCAGTTCGAGCGCCGTCAGGCTGACTTCGCCATTGAACTTGAGCAACTGGGACTTGAAACCACGCTTGGGCAAACGGCGCTGCATAGGCATCTGACCGCCCTCAAAGCCAACCTTGTGGTAACCACCAGCGCGCGACTTTTGGCCTTTATGACCACGGCCAGCTGTTTTGCCAATGCCCGAACCAATACCACGACCCACACGGCGTTTGTAATGTTTGGCGCCTTCTCCAGGCTTGATTCCGTTCAATTCCATTTTGAATTCCTAATGAGCCTGAGCTCAGACAATCTTGACCAGGTACGCGATCTTGTTGATCATGCCGCGCACTGCGGGTGTGTCCTCTAACTCGCTGACGCTGTTGACACCGCGCAAACCCAAACCACGCACAGTTGCGCGGTGTGATTCCTTGGTGCCAATCGGGCTGCGAATCAGCTGGACTTTCAATTTGTTTTCAGTTGTCATTTTGTAATCCTCAAGCGGTCGCTTTAGCTGACAATTTCTTCAACTGACTTACCACGCTTGGCAGCAATTTCCGAAGCAGTCGTAGATTTATTGAGCGCGTCCAGGGTGGCTCGCACCATGTTGTACGGGTTACTCGAACCATGGCTTTTTGCCACGATGTCAGTGATGCCCATGACTTCAAAAACAGCGCGCATGGGGCCGCCAGCAATAATGCCAGTACCCTTGGCTGCCGGCATCATCATGACGTTTGCAGCACCCCAATGACCCGACACCTTATGGTGAATCGTGCCATTTTTCAGGGAAACTTTGTTCAAGTTGCGGCGCGCTTCTTCCATGGCTTTTTGCACGGCTGCTGGCACTTCTTTTGACTTGCCCTTGCCCATGCCAACACGGCCATCACCGTCACCAACCACCGTCAGTGCAGCGAAGCCGAGAATACGGCCACCCTTCACCACTTTGGTCACGCGGTTGACCGCGATCATCTTTTCCTTCAGACCATCGTCTGGAGCGTCGTTTGCTGATTTAGCTTGAAACTTGGCCATACGTCTATTCCGATCTTCTTAAAACTGCAGGCCAGCTTCGCGGGCTGCATCAGCCAGCGCTTTGACGCGG